>JBLHZH010000092.1:0-7997 GCA_047629695.1 Rhodoferax sp. | reverse complement strand
TCATCATCGGCACTGCTGTGTCCAACGTGAATCCCCGGGTCGGGCGCAGCATGAACCATGTCTTTGCCCTGTTTGCCTTCGTTTTTTACTTCAACATGCTGAACCTAGGCCAGAGCTGGATTGCCTCTGGTCGTTTCACCTTTATTGGCTTTTTATTGACGCTGCATGGCAGCGCCTTTGTCTTGGGTACCTTTTGGCTGGCCAAAGGACACAACAACTGGCATTGGCGTAGCTTATTGGGCCGACGCAACGCCGGGCCAGCCTCGTTACAGAAGTCGACCCCATGAAAACCATACGACGACTGATCTACGGCGAAATCATTTTGGCAGTGACTTTTGTCACGCTGGGGTTCCTCTCCCTGTTTTTCTTCTTTGATTTTGTCGATGAGATTCAGTCTCTGAGCCGCTATGAATCAACCGGCTACCGGCTGGTACATGCCGTCACTTTTGTGATGCTAATGATTCCAAGTCATCTGTACGAACTGCTGCCAATTGCCGTGCTGATTGGCACCATTTTTGTCATGGCACGTTTTGCACAGAGCTCTGAGTACACCATTTTGCGAACCAGCGGGCTAGGCCCCTGGCGGGCGCTGCGCACTCTGCTGGTGATGGGGCTGGGCTTTGTGGTGGTGACCTTTGCGGTGGGCGACTACCTGTCCCCCGTAGCCGACCGCACCGGACAACTGCTCAAAGCCCGTTTTCAGGGCAGTATCTCGGTCGGACAAACGGGCGCCTGGCTGAAAGAACGCCAGACTGAGGCGCAGTTCTCTGTCAACATCAACGCGCTAGAGTCAGACGGCAGCATGCGCGGCGTGCGTATTTTTGAATTCGACAACCAGGGATTTCTGCGCTCCCTGATGCTGGCTAAAACGGCGGTTCACGCCGTCGGCGATGAGGCCTGGACCCTGAGCGGCGTCGAGCGCACCGAGTTCCCGGCCCGGGGCGTGGAGAGCGCCCGCATCGACCGCAGCCAGCTAGAGAGTTTCAGGTGGCCCAACCTGATCAGCACCGAAATGGTGTCGGCCGCACTGCTCAAGCCGGAACGCATGAGTACGATTGATTTGTTTCAGTACATCCGCCATCTCAACGCCAACTCCCAGAGTTCGCAGCGTTACGAGATTGAGTTCTGGCGCAAGGTGTTCTACCCATTGAGTTGTCTGGTGATGGTGGTGCTGGCCCTGCCCTTTGCCTACCTGCACTTTCGCTCCGGCGGCATTGCCTCGTATGTGTTCGGCGGTGTGCTGGCGGGTATCAGTTTCTTTTTGCTCAACAACGTGGTGGGCTACATCGGCAACCTACAAAACTGGCAACCCTGGCTGACGGCGGCTTTGCCGGGCATGATTTACTCTTTGCTCTCACTAACCGCCTTTGGCTGGCTGGTGTTGAGACGATGATCTTCACTGTACTTTTTTGAAAACGAATTTTTAATGTCAACTAACTTAGTAAACGGTACTATTTTGTTTGCGCACGGCTCGCGCGACCCACTGTGGCACAAACCGATTGAGGCGGTAGCGGCGCATATCCAGGGCCTGGCGCCCAGCGCCCTGGTGCGCTGCGCCTACCTGGAACTGAGTACGCCCGACTTGCCCAGCACGGCGGCTGAGCTGGTGGCGCTGGGGGTCTCGTCGATTACTGTAGTACCAATGTTCCTGGGGGTTGGCCGCCACGCCCGCGAAGACTTGCCCCTGCTGATGACAGCACTGCAGGCCAGTCACCCGCAGATGGTGTTTAAGTTACGGCCCGCCATCGGCGAAGAATCACGCCTGGTTGCCCTGATGGCCCAAATCGCACTGACAGACGATCTGTAAGGGGGCTGGAAATTACAAATATGCCGTCTATTGACTTTATCGTCTCTGCGAGCGAAGCGCGGCAGCCCAGGAAGTCAGGGACTGCCACGGCCTGCAGCCTCGCAGAGACGAGACGACTTTGGCACTTTCCTGTTTTTCCAAGCAGGTTATACAGCTGAGGCATAATAAATTTCATTGTTAGTTGAAATTTCATATGAACCTACACCAATTCCGTTTTGTTCAAGAAGCCGTGCGACGTAACCTCAATCTGACCGAAGCCGCCAAAGCCCTGCATACCTCCCAGCCGGGTGTCTCTAAAGCCATCATTGAGCTAGAAGAAGAGCTGGGAATCGAGATTTTTGCGCGACACGGCAAACGCCTTAAACGCGTTACCGAGCCGGGCCAGCACGTACTCAAAAGTATCGAACTCATCATGCGTGAGGTCGGCAACCTCAAACGCATTGGCGAGCAATACAGCGCCGAAGACAGCGGCACGCTATCGATTGCCACAACCCACACGCAGGCGCGCTACGTGCTGCCAGAGCCGGTCGCCAAGTTACGCCAGGCCTACCCCAAGGTGAACGTCAGTCTGCACCAAGGCTCACCAGATCAGGTGGCCCGCATGTTGATTGACGAGGTGGCCGAGATTGGCATTGCCACCGAATCGCTATCAGGTTATAGCGAACTGGTCACCCTGCCCTGCTACGAATGGGAACATGTGCTGGTGCTGCCGGTGGGCCACCCCCTGTGTCTGAAGGCCAATCTGACGCTGGAGGATATTGCCCAGGAGCCCTTGATCACCTACCACCCGTCCTACACCGGACGCACCAAGATTGACCACGCCTTTGCCACCCGCAAGTTGGCGCCCCGCATTGCTCTCGAAGCGATTGACTCCGACGTCATCAAAACCTATGTCCGGCTCGGCCTAGGGGTCGGCATTGCCGCTGAGATGGCAGTGCGTGACGTAGTGACCGAAGGCCACAAGAGCGACCTGGTGGTGCGGTCCGCAGGCGCATTGTTTGGTCAGAATGTGACGCGAGTGGCCTTCAAGCGCGGTGCCTACCTGCGCAACTTTGTCTACAAATTTGCAGAATTGTTGAGTGACCGACTTGGCCGCAACTTGGTGGCACGTGCGATGCAAGGCCATGTGGACGACTACGAACTTTGAAACCCTGATGACCCAACTTAACGAAAATCCCGTACTGACCCCGACGCTCAAGAGCAAACTGCCCAACGTCGGCACCACCATTTTTACCGTCATGTCGGCGCTGGCAGCCGAGAAAAATGCCGTCAACCTGGGTCAGGGCTTTCCTGATTTCAACTGTGACCCCGAGCTGGTGGAGCAGGTCACAAGCGCCATGCAGCAGGGCCTGAACCAGTACCCACCGATGACCGGCGTGCCGGTTTTGCGTGAAGCCATTGCCGACAAAATAGCCGCATTGCACGGCCGGCGCTACAGTGCCGCAAGCGAGATCACCGTTACCGCCGGTGCCACCCAAGCCATCATCACCATTATTTTGGCGGTAGTTCATGCCGGAGACGAGGTAATTGTGCTGGACCCCTGCTATGACAGCTACGTGCCCAACATCGAACTCGCCGGCGGCGTGGCAGTCCGGGTGCCCCTGACCCCCGGCAGCTTTCGTCCCGATTTTGACGCCATCAGCGCGGCGCTGTCACCGCGTACCCGAGCCATCATTGTCAATTCGCCACATAACCCCAGCGGCACGGTCTGGACCCTGCAGGATATGCAGCGCCTGCAGGAAATTCTGGCACCCACCGAGGTCTTACTGATCAGCGACGAGGTTTATGAGCACATGGTGTTTGACGGCCAGCAGCACCAGAGCGTATCCCGCTTTCCGGGCCTCGCCGCACGCGCCTTCATCGTCTCCAGCTTTGGCAAAACCTACCACGTAACAGGCTGGAAAGTAGGCTATGTGGCAGCACCCGCCGCATTGACAGTCGAGTTTCGCAAGGTCCACCAGTTCAATGTATTTACCGTCAATACCCCGGTGCAATACGGTCTGGCCGCCTACATGACCGATCCCCACCCCTACCTCACCCTACCGGCGTTTTACCAACGCAAGCGCGACCTTTTTCGCGCCGGGCTGCAAGCCACCCAGTTCAAGTTGCTGCCCAGTGAAGGCACCTACTTTCAGTGTGTTGACATTTCAGCCGTCAGCGACCTTGATGAGACTACCTTCTGCCAGTGGCTGACCAGCGAGATTGGCGTAGCGGCCATTCCGTTGTCTGCCTTCTACGGCAATGGCTTTGATCAACGCATCGTACGCTTTTGCTTTGCCAAGCAGGATGACACCCTGAATGCGGCACTAAAACGTTTGCAAAAACTTTAAAAATCGCACGTCATTATTAAGGATTACGGGTTGCGCGTAAGCATGCTTTTATTATTTGAACGGGAGATCTGCATGAAGCGAAGTGCCAAAAAATGGCTGGTACTGGCACTGCTCGCCAGTACCACGCTGGGCCCTGCCAACGCCCAATCGGTACGTCCTGAAGTGGTTGCCCAAGACCTGCAACATCCCTGGGCGATGGCTTTTCTGCCTGCAGGGCGCATCCTGGTAACCGAGCGTCCGGGCCGCATGCGGGTGATTGAAGGCAATGGGGCGATGGGCCCGGCACTGGGCGGTGTGCCGTCCGTGGTGGCGCAGGGCCAGGCCGGTTTACTCGACGTGTTGCTGGACAGTAACTTTGCGCGCAACCGCACGCTATATTTTTGCTTCTCCGAGCCTAGTCAATCCGGCAACAGCACCGCCCTGGGGCGCGCCCGTCTGTCGGACGACCGCCGCCGCCTTGAAGAGGTCAAGGTGATCTTCAGCCAGCAACCTAAAGTGGCCAGCAGCGCCCACTTTGGTTGTCGTATTATGGAGAGTCAAAAGGACGGTAAGGCGGACGGTATGCTGTTCATGACCCTGGGCGAGCGCTTTGTCCGCAAGGACGATGCCCAGACGCTGGACAACCACCACGGCAAAATCATCCGTATCAACAAAGATGGCAGCGTGCCAGCCGACAACCCCTTTGTGACGCGCACCGGTGCGCTGCCCGAGATCTGGAGCTATGGCCACCGCAACCCCCAGGGCGCGGTACTGTCTCCCGAGGGTGTTCTTTGGACGCATGAGCACGGGCCCCAGGGTGGCGACGAGATCAACCTGCCACAAGCCGGGCGCAACTATGGCTGGCCGGTGATTACCTACGGCGAGAATTACGGTGGCGGCAAAATAGGCGATGGCATCACGGCCAAAAACGGTATGGAGCAGCCCCTGCACCACTGGACGCCGTCGATTGCTCCCTCAGGCATGACCTTTCTGACCAGCGATCGGTATGGTAAAGGCTGGGTCGGCAACCTCTTCGTAGGCTCCATGAAATTCAGGTACCTGAACCGCATTGAGCTGAGCGAACCCTTCAAAGGTACGGTCAGGCACGAGCACAAGCTGCTGGCCGACCTGGGTGCGCGTATCCGCGATGTCCGCCAGGGCCCGGATGGCCTGCTGTATGTACTGACGGACAGCACGCAGGGGCAGTTGATCCGCCTGCAACCCAACTAATCTCGTCTTTGCGAGCGCAGCGCGGCGATCCATAGCCCGGAAGTCATGGGCTGCAGTGGCCTACGGCCTCGCAGAGACGAGGTGCTTTTGGAATTTTCAGCTGCCTAGAAGCGCACCGGCAGCATCATGCACCCAGCTGTAGCCAGGCTTTATCCAGTCGCTTGACACTGACGGGCTGGGGCGTGCGCAGTTCTTGCGCAAAGAAGCTCACGCGCAACTCTTCAAGCAACCAGCGAAACTCCTGCAGGCGCTCATCCAGCACCCCTTTGCGCTCGACCACCAGGCGCCAGTAGCGCTGCTCCAGCGGACGTAACTCAGCCAACCGGGCAGCATCGCGGACCGGGTCGGCCCGGTACTTGTCGAGTCGCGCCGTGATGGCTTTCTGGTAGCGGGCAAAGTGCGGCAAAGCACTCCAGGTGGACTGGATCAGAAAGCGCTTAGGCATCAGTCGCGCCAGTTGCTGCGCCGCATCGGCCGTGGCTTCAGGCGCGTTTTTGGTGTCTTTGATCTTGCGGGCCGCCACCGCATACTCTGCCAAAATAGTGGCGGCGAGGCGAGCCACTTCAGTACAAATCAGCGTCAGCCGGCCCCGACCTTCTTCGACCCGACGCTTGAAATCGAATTCCTGGGTGGGCAGCGGATCAAGCAAAAAGGCCCGATCCAGCGCCACGGCAATGATCTGCTCGCGTAACTCTTCCAGCGTGCCGCCGCCCGAACCATCAGCGCCCTTGCCGACCTGCATGTAGGTCACGGCCATTTTTTGCAGCTCCGGCATGTTCTTTTCAAGGTACTTGAGGGCGTCCTTAATTTGCAGGGAAAACAGGCGACGCAGGCCGGCGCGGTGTTTGGCGGCGGCCACATCAGGCTCGTCAAAGACCTCGATCGTGACGGCGTCACCAACGTCGATCAGGCCCGGATAGCCAATCAAGGTTTGGCCACCTTTCTGAATTTCGAGCAACTCGGGCAGCTCGCCAAAGGTCCAGGCGGTGTAGCGCTGGCCGGCCGGTGCGGCCGGTGCTGCAGTATTTTTAATCGCCTCTTTGCTGCTGCTCACGCGCTGTACCGACAGTGCTTCCTTGAACACCGGCAGGGCCACTGCATCGCGTGCCATCTTGAGGCCAGCCAAGGCCTGAAAAGCCCCCCGCGCTTGAGCACCCAGTTCGGCTTTCAGGGCGCCCAGGTTACGCCCTTGCCCGAGCTGGCGGCCATGCTCATCGACCACCCGAAAGTTCATGAACAAATGCGGGCTCAACATGTCGACCTTTATGTCAGCACGCGCCACATCGATCGAAGTGGCCAGGCGCACCAACTTCAACACGGCATCTAGTAGCGAGCCGCGACCAAAAATCTCGGGCGCATTCAGTGTCTCGGCCATTTTGCTGGCGCTCTCGGGCAGCGGTACGAGGCGGGAGCGCGGGCGCTGGTGCAGGGTTTTAATGAGCGCCTGAATTTTGTCTTTGAGGATGCCGGGCACCAGCCACTCGCAGCGTTCCTCGTTCACCTGGTTAAGTACAAACAGCGGTACCGTCACCGTCAGCCCGTCTTTGGCGTCGCCTGGTTCGTGCAGGTACGTCGCCGCGCAATCGACCCCGCCCAACCGGATATGCTTGGGAAAAGACTGGGTGGTGATACCTGCTGCCTCGTGGCGCATCAGTTCTTCGCGCGTCAACAGCAAGAGCTTGGGTTTGCTCCGGATCGCCTCGCGGTACCAGTTCTCAAAGCTGTAGCCGCTGCAGACGTCGGCTGGCAACTGTTGGTCGTAAAAGGCATAAATCAGCTCTTCGTCAACCAGCACGTCCTGGCGGCGTGCCTTGTGCTCCAGATCTTCAACCTGCTTGATGAGCTTCTGGTTAGCCTCCAAGAACGCCAGCTTGGTGTCCCACTGACCATCCACCAGCGCCTGACGAATAAAAATTTCACGCGCCGCCACCATGTCGATACGGCCAAAGTTGATGCGCCGCCCGCTGTAAATGACAATGCCATAGAGCGTGCCACGCTCCAGCGCCGTGACCTCGGCGACCTTCTTTTCCCAATGTGGGTCGAGCAGTTGTTTCTTTAACAAATGTGCACCGACCTGCTCCAGCCAGGGCGGCTCAATGGCGGCAATACCGCGGCCAAACAGGCGCGTGGTTTCTACCAGCTCGGCGGCGACAATCCAGCGGCCCGGTTTTTTGACCAGATGGGCACCCGGATGCGGATAAAACTTGATACCGCGCGCGCCCAGATACTCGCCCGAGGCGCCTTCTGACTCGACCTTGCAGCCAAGATTACCCAGCAGACCCGACAGCATGGACAGATGCAACTGCTCATAGCTGGCCGGCAGAGTGTTGAGCCGCCACTTGTGCTCAGCCACCACGGTATGTAGCTGCGAATGAATGTCACGCCACTCGCGCACGCGCCGAATATTGACAAAGTTTTGCCGAAGCAGTTGCTCGTACTGGCGATTCGAGAGCTTGTGTTGGCCGCTTACGCCGTGCGTTACGCTGCTGCTTTTATCGCCCTTGCTGTCATTAATCCACTTCCATAGCTTGAGATAACCGCTGAACTCGCTTCGTTCGTCATCAAACTTGACGTGGGCCGCATCCGCCTGCTGCTGTACCTCCATCGGGCGGTCGCGCACATCCTGCACGCTCAGGGCGCTGGCGATGACC
>JBLHZH010000091.1:0-8020 GCA_047629695.1 Rhodoferax sp. | reverse complement strand
CGAGACCCGCAGTTGGCTGGACGACGGCGACAGCATCATCCTGCGCGGCTACTGCCAGCGCGCGGGCTTCAGGCGCATCGGCTTTGGCGAGTGCCGGGGCACGGTGCTAGGAGCACGACCATGCCAACCCAGCTGAATAAGATCATCCACCCCCCGGCGCAGGCCGACTGGACCATTGACCAGGGCTGGGACCGCTACACCGCAGAGCAACACGGCGTCTGGAAAACGCTGTTTGAGCGCCAGAGCCGACTGCTGCCAGGGCGCGCCTGCGACGAGTTTGTCAGCGGCATGGCCGCGCTGCCGATGGGCGCCGACAAGATTCCTGACTTTCGCCGCCTGTCCGACCGGCTGATGCGGCACACCGGATGGCAAGTCGTCGCCGTGCCGGGCCTGGTGCCCGACGAGGTGTTCTTCGAGCACCTGGCGAACCGCCGCTTTCCGGCCGGCCAGTTCATCCGCCAGCCGCATGAGCTGGACTACCTGTCAGAGCCCGATGTGTTTCATGACGTGTTTGGCCATGTGCCGATGCTGATGAACCCCGCTATTGCCGACTACATTCAGGCCTACGGCGTGGGCGGATTGCGGGCGCAACAGCTGGGGACTTTAAACCAGCTGGCCCGGGTTTACTGGTACACCGTCGAGTTCGGCCTGGTGCAGCAAAAAGACGGTCTGCGCATCTATGGCGCAGGCATTGCCTCGTCGGCCACCGAAAGCTGCTTTGCGTTGGGTGACCCATCACCCAACCGAATTCATTTCGACCTGGAGCGGGTAATGCGCACGAATTACCGCATCGACGACTTTCAGGAAAGCTACTTCGTAATCGATCACCTGGACGAACTGCTGGACCTGGCCAAAATCGACTTTGCCCCGGTTTATGCGCGCGTAGCGAACCAATCCGCGTATGAGCCGGGTACGCTGCTGGTCAGCGACCAGGTCATCACGCAGGGCAGCGGCAGTTACGCTGCTGAAAAACGCAAGGGCGCAGCGTGAGAGCGCACGCACGTGCGGCGATGCTTATTTTCGGCTGAACAGCTTGCCAGCCAATGCCGTAATTGGCAGGCCAACCAAAGCCACGCTGACCGACCAGTGCGTACCAATAAAGGCGGTGTAGGTGGCGGCCGCCACACAACTGAGTGCAATAACAGCACCCATCCAATGGCCGCGGCTGAAGTCGCGAGTTGCGGCATCAAGCTCTTTTGTTTCATGCGCAATACGGTGGGCCTGCTCTCGCTCCACCATGGCCATGATGCGTTCAGCGCCGTCAGGGATGATGTCATTGAACTGTGCAAGCGCACCGGGTGGCGGTAGTGGACCGCTCCACTGCGCCGACATCGTCTGGTTGTCAGACTTTGCCTGAGTTGGCTTTTTGGCTATATTCACGCGCGATGACCGTGTTAAAAGAGTCACCTACTTTGGCGACATCGCCCCGAATACGCTGCAAATCAGAAGACGCTAACTGCGGATAGCGGTGTGCCTGGGCGGGTGTGGCAGGAGCTGCTAACGCAGCAAAAATTCCGGCCAGCAGTGCTTTTGCATGTTTCATCTTTGGCCTCCAGCTTATATAAAAAAGTGGCTTAAGTATACGAGGCGGTCCGTCAAATTCAAGGCGTCTGCAAGCCAAGGCCCATCACACGGTCGACCGCCCGGTGCACAATGGCCGCCAAGGAGACCCAACACCATGACAACTGCCCTGCAACTCGCGTGTGCGAGTTTTCGCTGTGAACTGGCCCCGACTCTGGGGGGCGCCATTGCCGGCTTATGGCTGGACGATATTGCGGTACTGCGTTCCACACCGGCGCAAGCACTGACCTCGGCGCACCAGGCCGGCAGCGACCCGCTCGTGCCTTTTTCCAACCGCATCGGCCACCCATGAGCTGGCAAACCGTCACCACCACACCTTACGGACTGGGCGAATCGCCGTTCTGGCACCCGCAGGAGCAGCGCCTATACTGGGTCGACATTCCGGGCAAGCAGATTTTGCGCATGCCTGTCGATACGACAACTGGCGCCAGCGCGGTCGAAAGCTGGGACCTGCCCTCCGAGCCCGGCTGTATCGCGCCGGCCGCCTCCGGTGGCCTGGTCATGGCGCTGCGCCATGGCGTCTTTCGGGCGCGCAGTTGGGGCGGCCCACTGCAACTGATTGCCACCCTCGACTACGACCCCGCCCAAATGCGCGCCAACGATGGCAAATGCGACGCACTCGGGCGCTTCTGGATTGGCACGCTGGACGAGACCAAGCTGGCACACGACGCCGCGCTTTATTCGCTGGACTGCCGCGCCGGACGCACACCGTTGCTGCAGCGCCAGACCGACCCGACCCACCTGCCGGTGACCACCGCCAACGGCCTGGCCTGGAGCCTCGACGGCCGCACCCTTTACTGGGTCGACACGCCCAGCCATGTTGTCCACGCCTGGGACTTCGAGGTCAACAGCAACACGCTCAGCGGGCACCGCCAGTGGGCCCAATTTAAGCCCAAACCGGCCGGCTGGCAGTTCAGTGCCGACGCCGGCAACAACGGCTACGGCGGCCGTCCGGACGGAGCCGCCGTGGATGTGCAGGGCAACTACTACGTCGCCCTGTTTGAGGGCCGGCGGGTCTGCAAGCTAGGGCCAGATGGCCGCCTGCTGGCCGAGTGGGCGACCCCGGCGCAATGCCCCACGATGCCGTGTTTTGGCGGCGCTGACCTGCAAACCCTCTACCTCACCAGCGCACGCCACCACCGCAGCGCCGCCGAGTTGAACGCGTTTCCCGACTCGGGCTGCCTGTTCTCGATGCGGGTCGACGTGCCAGGCCTGCCAGTGAACTGTTTCCAAGACTAAATTTTTGAACCGAGGGCTTTCAAAAAATTCAAACCAAGACAGCCCTGCGCCGCTTACCATTTGCGCTATGCATGCCCCCGACTACTCCCTCCGCCTGATCACCGACCGCATCAAGGCCGCCGCAGCCGACAACATTCCGTTGCGCATTCGCGGCGGCGGCTCCAAAGACTTTTATGGGGAGTGCCTGCAAGGCGAGCTACTGGACTTGCGCACCCTCAGCGGTATTACCAGCTATGAGCCCAGCGAGCTGGTGGTCACCGTACAGGCCGGCACGCCGCTGGCCGCGCTGGAGGCGACTTTGGCAGAACAAGGCCAGTGCCTGCCGTTTGAGCCACCCCACTTTGGTGCGGCTCAGGCTACACCGCTCGGTGCGACCGTCGGCGGCATGGTGGCGGCCGGTCTGAGCGGACCAGGCCGGGCCACAGCCGGCGCAGTACGCGACTTTGTGCTGGGCGTGAAGCTGCTCAACGGCCAGGGCGAGTTACTGACCTTTGGTGGTCAGGTCATGAAAAATGTGGCGGGCTACGATGTTTCGCGCCTGATGGTCGGTGCCCTGGGCACGCTAGGTGTGCTGACCGAAATCTCACTCAAGGTGCTGCCCATCGCACCAGCCGAGGCGACGCTAGTCGGCCACGGCATCACGCAGCAAAAAGCCCTCGATTTATTGCACCGCTGGGGTGGCCAGCCACTGCCCCTGAACGCCAGTTGCTGGGTCCGTGACGAGACCGTGCCCGGCAGCCCGGAATTGCTGTTTGTCCGGCTGCGCGGTGCAGTGGCTGCCGTGGCCGCCGCCAGCCCGCGGCTGCTGGCTGACCTGCAGGCCCAGGGCTGTGAGGCCCGCCTTCTCGACAACGCACAGGCGGGTCCCGACTGGACCGCCAACCGGAACCAGACCCAGCCTTTCTTTTTACCTCCTTCGCCCAACCTGTGCCTGTGGCGCCTGTCGGTGCCACAAACCGCGCCAGCATTGGACCTGCCTTACGCGCAACTGACTGAGTGGCAGGGCGGCCAGCGCTGGTTGTGGGCCCCGCCCTCGGCGCAAGCTGAGCTGCGCCAAGCCACGGCAGCCGTGGGCGGTAGCGCCACGCTTTTCAGGGCCGGCGCAGCCATCAGCCCAGCGGCAAGCGGCCGCTTCACCCCACTTGAGCCCACCTTGAACCAGATTCACCAGCGCCTCAAAGCTGAATTTGACCCGGCTGGCATCTTCAACCGTGGCCGTCTCTACCCCGACCTATAAAGTAAGCATGCAAACCAATCTCGCCCCCGAATACCAAGGCACGGCCGATGGCTTGGCCGCCGAAGCCATTCTGCGAAAGTGTGTGCACTGCGGTTTTTGCACCGCCACCTGCCCAACCTACCAGCTACTGGGCGACGAGCTCGACGGCCCGCGCGGCCGCATTTACCTGATGAAAGCCGTGCTCGAAGGCGAAGCCCCAACGCGCAAAACCCAGGTTCACCTGGATCGCTGCCTGAGCTGCCGCAACTGCGAAACCACCTGCCCATCGGGTGTTGACTACGGTCACCTGCTTGACATCGGGCGCAAGCTGGTCGACGCCAAGGTCGAGCGTCCGCTGAGCGAACAAGCCCTGCGCTGGGCCCTGAAAGAGGGCCTGCCCTCTCCGCTGTTCGCCCCTGCCATGAAACTTGGCCAGTGGGTGCGACCCCTGCTGCCCGCGGCACTGCAAAACAAGGTGCCAAAGCCGCAGGACGCCGGCCAGTGGCCAACCCGCAGCCACGCCCGCCAGGTGATGATGCTGGCCGGGTGTGTGCAACCGGCCATGAGCCCCAACATCAACCGAGCTACCGCCCGCGTGCTGGATGCCGCCGGTATCCAAGCCGTCATCGCGCCCAAGGCCGGCTGCTGCGGTGCTGTCAAATTTCACCTGAACGACCAGGACGGCGGACGCGCCCAGATGCGCGCCAACATCGACGCTTGGTGGCCCTATATTGACGGCCAGTCCGGCATGGAAGCGATTCTCATGAACGCCTCGGGCTGCGGCGTTACGGTCAAGGAATATGGCCATATTTTCAAAGATGACCCGACCTACGCGGCCAAGGCTGCGCGCATCAGCCAGCTAACGCAAGATATAAGCGAGTGGCTGCCCGAGCTAGTGCTCAAGCTGCGCGACCAAGTTCAGGCCAGCGCCGCCAACATCGCGTTTCACCCGCCCTGCACCCTGCAACACGGCCAGCAACTGCGGGGCGGCGTGGAGCGCCACCTGAGCGAACTGGGCTTCAAGGTCAAGGTGACCGGCTGCGAAGCCCACCTGTGCTGCGGCTCGGCCGGCACCTACTCGGTACTCAACCCTGAGCTGTCTTACCAACTGCGCGACCGCAAACTCGGCCACCTGAACACCACCTTTGGCCCCGACCAGCCCGCGGTCATTGTGTCGGCCAACATCGGCTGCATCACCCACCTGCAAAGCGGCACCGCCACGCCGGTACGACACTGGATCGAGGTGCTGGACGACGCACTGCAGAAGTCGCTATAACCGGCTTGACCGGGCATTGACACAACACAAGAAGCTGCCGCGTAAAGGTGCGGACACTGGCCAACGTGTCTTTGCGAAGCCTTGCCCCACTCCCTTTGCCCCTCGCCTTGGCAGGCGCCGTTTCACTGACGGCCCTGGCACAAAATACCCCCCTGAAAGTACATTGGCCAGCCTGTTGCGCCAGGAGGCACTGGCACTGGAAAACGAAGAAGGGGTTGAGGGCAACCTGACGCTGGGCGCCAGCCTGTATTGCAGGAGCGCCTGCTTGGGCGATGCGCAGGCCCAGGTCGACCTAGGCTAGATATATGCCAACGGGCGTGGTATAGCTAGCAACGACGTCACCGCCACCTTCTTTTTTTATGCGGCAGCCGAGCAGGACTTACTGGATATACAACGCATGTTATGAATGATAGGCGGTTCGGCAACTGAGGTGCCTGACTGCATTCGTGAAACGGCGCAACGCCCGCCCCGGCTGGTGCGCGCAATGCCGGTCACCAGTACGCGCATCGACTTTAGGCCGATTGCGCTGCGCAGCATTTTTGAGCTGGTGCACAAAATGGTGCAGCAATACCAGGTGGCACCGCAACTGACGCTAGCCATCATTGCCGCCGAATCCAACTTTGACAGCCTGGCACTGTCACCCAAAAACGTCCAGGGACTGATGCAACTGATTCCACAAACCAGCGCGTGCTTCTACCCGAGCAATGCCTTTGATCCGGCACAAAATATCCGGAGCGGCCTGAGCTACCTGCGCTGGTTGCTAGCCTATTTTCAAGGTGATGTGGCACTGGTGGCCGCCGCGTATAACGCTGGCGAAGGCAGGGTGAAACACTACCAGGAGGGCCGCCTTATCTGGGTAACACGGGCTTATATACAGCGAATCCTAAATGCAATGGGCACACCGACGCACCCGTTTGACGCCTCAGTAACCCGGCCGTCGCCAGCACTGGCCCTGATTCGTCCCCCCTGGCTGGTCAAATAACCCGCTAATTTAGGGGTCAGTGATTGTGGTCGTTGCGAGCAAGATTTAGCAGGTGCTCCACCTCGGTCGCGTGGTTGACCAAGTTACGGGCATGCCAGCGTTTAATCAGCCACATGAAACCAGCAATAAGCACACCGAACACAGTAATGGCGGTAAAGATCGGCAACCCCAGTCCAGTCGACAGGCTGTAGGCTGCGCCCAGAGTCAAAATGCAGGCTTGCTCATTAAAGTTTTGCACTGCAATGCTGCGTCCGGCGCCCATCAGGTTATGCCCCCGATGTTGCAACAGCGCGTTCATCGGCACCACTAGGAAGCCACCCAGGGCCCCCAGCAGAATCAAAAAGGGCGCCGCCACCCAAACATTAGTGATAAAAATTAGCATGATGATCAACAGCCCCATGCCAATGCCCAGCGTGATGACCCGGGGGCCATCTTCCAGGCGCATGCGCACGGACGCCACCACAGCTCCCACCGCCATGCCAATGGCCACCACCCCTTGCAGGGCCGAGGCCTGCGTCACCGAATAACCCAAAGCCGCGCCCGCCCAGGCCAGCACAATAAAGCGTAAATTGCCCGCTACACCCCAGATCAGGGTGGTGGCGGCAAGCGAGATCTGACCCAGCTTGTCACGCCACAAGCGGGCGTTGCAGGTCCAGAAGTCAGGCAGCAGCGTGCTGAGCCGCTTGGGCAGCGGACGTATCTCGGCACCCGTCAGCGGAATGTGGGTGTTAAACCACGCGGCCAGAAGGTAGACGAAGATCAGCACGCTGATGGCGGCCTCGGGTGCAGTATCTATATTGGTATCGACAAACGGCAAGTCAAATGACAACAACAGCGGCCCCAGCACCGGCCCGACCAGTTGCCCCCCCAACAAAACGCCCAAAATAATAGAAGCAATCGTCAGGCCTTCGATCCAGCCATTGGCTTTGACGAGTTGGGAGGCCGGCAGTAACTCCGTCAAAATGCCGTATTTAGCCGGAGAATAGGCGGCAGCGCCCAAGCCCACAATGGCGTAGGCCATTAGCGGATGGGTCCCGAACAACATGAAAAGACAGCCAATAACCTTGATAAAGTTACTGATCAGCATGACCCGGCCTTTGGGCATGGAGTCCGCAAAAGCCCCGACAAAAGGGGCTAAAAGCACATAAAACAGCGCAAACATCGGGACCAATGCCGCTTGCTGCCACTCCGGTGACTTGCTGCTTCTAAGTAACTGGACCGCTGCTACAAACAGCGCATTGTCGGCCAGCGAGCTGAAGAACTGCGCTGACATGATGGTGAAAAAACCGCGTTTCATTGTCTACAGGCGCGCATCAGGTTACTGACACGTGAGTTTTGTTATACGTTTTCAAACGATAGGGGTTATAACATGTCCTTGGGGTGTCAAAATAAAGGCCTTACCTCATGCCCCCAAGGCCTCCATGCCCCGCCCCATACAAGCCACTATCCACACCGACGCCCTGCGCCACAACCTGCAACGCGCCCGTCAGGCCGCGCCCGACGCGCGAGTCTGGGCCATCGTCAAGGCCAACGCCTACGGCCACGGCATCGAGCAGGTGTTTGAGGGCTTGCGCGGGGCCGACGGCTTTGCCCTGCTCGACCTGACAGAAGCCCAGCGGGTACGCCAACTGGGCTGGCGCGGCCCGATCCTGCTACTGGAAGGCGTGTTTGAGTTGCGCGATCTGGAGCTGTGCTCGCGCCTGGACCTCTGGCACACGGTACATTG
>JBLHZH010000090.1:0-8021 GCA_047629695.1 Rhodoferax sp. | reverse complement strand
GCACAGGCCACAACACAGCGACGCAGCGAGTCAACCCCCTGCTTATGCCCGACAACGCGTGGCAAAAACCGTTTGGCAGCCCAACGACCATTGCCATCCATCACGATAGCAATGTGGTGCGGTCCCCGATCAGCTGATTCCATAGCCGTTTGCTTAAACAATCACAACGGGCTTCAGACCGCCATGATGTCCTGTTCTTTGGCAGCCACCAACTGGTCAATCAAAGTGATATGCCGGTCGGTCAATTTTTGAATGTCCGACTCCGAACGCTTTTGGTCATCTTCCGAAGCGAGCTTGTCTTTAACCACTTTCTTCACCGACTCGTTGGCATCACGGCGCAAATTGCGCACGGCGATCTTGGCATTTTCGCCTTCATTGCGAACCACTTTGGTAAGTTCCTTGCGGCGCTCTTCAGACATTGCGGGCATCGGGATACGGATCAATTCCCCCATGGAGGACGGGTTGAGTCCCAGATCGCTGTCGCGGATGGCTTTTTCAATCTTCGCGCTCATGCTCTTCTCCCAAGGCTGTACGCTGATGGTGCGGGCGTCAAGCAAGGACACATTGGCCACCTGGCTGATCGGTAACATCGAGCCGTAATAGTCCACCTGAACGGAGTCCAGCAAAGCCGGATTGGCACGACCGGTGCGAATCTTGGTCAGGTTGTTTTGGAAGGCGGCAATGGACTGGTCCATCTTGACTTCAACGGCTTGTTTAATTTGGGTAATCGGCATATTTCAATTCTCGCTTGTCTGTTTCAGGGGCCAATGAGCAGTTGCTTGCATGGCAGCATTTTCAGGCATGGACCAGGGTACCTTCGTCTTCTCCCATCACAACCCGTTTGAGCGCGCCGTGCTTGAAAATGGAAAACACCTTGACCGGCAACTTTTGGTCGCGGCAAAGCGCAAACGCAGTCGCGTCCATGATGCCCAGATTTTGCGACATAGCTTCATCAAATGAAATTTTGCTATAGCGGGTAGCCAGCGGATCCTTTTTGGGGTCCGCGCTGTAGACGCCATCGACCTTGGTCGCTTTTAATACAATTTCAGCGCCCACCTCGGCACCACGCAGGGCAGCGGCGGTATCGGTTGTGAAGAAGGGGTTGCCCGTGCCAGCCGCAAAGATGACCACCTTGCCCTCTTCGAGGTATTGCAAGGCCTTGGGCCGCACATAGGGCTCGACCACCTGCTCAATCGCAATCGCCGACATCACGCGCGCGACCAGACCCGCCTTGTTCATGGCGTCGCCCAACGCCAGCGCGTTCATGACCGTCGCCAGCATCCCCATGTAGTCTGCAGTGGCCCGGTCCATACCGACCGACCCGCCGGCGACACCGCGAAAAATATTACCGCCACCAATCACCACCCCGACTTCAACCCCCAGACGCGTGACCTCAGCCACCTCTTCCACCATGCGCACGATGGTGTCGCGATTAATGCCAAATTGGTCATCCCCCATCAGTGCCTCACCGGACAGCTTGAGCAAAATACGCTTGTAGGCTGGTTTGGCGATGGTCATGATGAACTCCTGAGGGTACTGCGAGGGTTGTGAAATAAATCCAGGCTCAGTCCATCCATTCTGGCCTGAACCCGGACATCGGTAAAACCGGTGATAACGGGACAGATAATGATCAGGTAGCCTGCTTGGAAGCGGCCACCTGAGCGGCGACTTCGGCGGCGAAGTCATCGACCTTCTTTTCAATGCCTTCACCGACCACGTAAAGCGTAAAGGATTTGACGGTCGTTGAAGCCGCCTTGAGCATTTGCTCAACCGTCAACTTGTCATTCTTCACAAACGACTGGTTGAACAGGGACACTTCTTTCAGGAACTTCTGAACACCGCCCTCAATACGCTTGGTGACAATCTCTTCCGACTGAACCGGCTTGCCGGCGGCCGTTGCCACGGCAGCATCTTCAGCCGCCTTGGCTGCAGCCACCGAACGCTCACGCGCCACCAACTCAGCCGGCACGTCGGCACTCGACAAGGCCACCGGCTTCATGGCGGCCACATGCATCGCCACATCTTTGGCAGCCGCTTCGTCGCCGTCAAACTCGACCACCACACCAATGCGGGTACCGTGCAGGTAAGACGCCAATTGCGCGCCACCAGCAAAATACTTGAAGCGGCGAAAGCTCATGTTCTCGCCGATTTTTCCGATCAGGCCAACCCGGACATCTTCCAGTGTCGGACCAAAGCCGTCCTGGGTGTAAGGCAATGCACCCAAAGCGGCCAAATCGGCCGGGCCATGCTGAGCGATCAAAGCAACAGCACCGTTGGCCAAGGCCAGAAAACTGTCATTTTTGGTCACGAAATCAGTTTCGCAGTTAACTTCAAGCAGGGCACCTACCTTACCATCGACGCAGCTGGTGACCACGCCTTCGGCGGTGATACGGCCTGCAGCCTTGCCAGCCTTGCTACCCAATTTAACACGCAACAACTCTTCGGCCTTGGCCATGTCGCCCTCAGCTTCGGTCAGTGCACGTTTGCATTCCATCATGGGCGCATCGGTTTTTCCACGCAGTTCAGCCACCATGCTTGCGGTAATTGCAGCCATATTCATTCTCCGGTCTCAGTTCAGTTATTGGGTAAAGACTAAAAAAAAGGGGCCTCAAAGCCCCCTTTTTTAGGGGTTAAAGAAAACTCAGGCAGCAGCCTCGTTCACTTCAACAAATTCGTCATCGCTCTCAGCCACAATGGCCTTGACAACATCGTCAACCGGGTTTGAGCGGCCTTCGATGATGGCATCGGCAATACCACGGGCATACAGAATCACCGCTTTGGATGAGTCATCGTTGCCAGGGATTACGTAGTCGATACCTTCAGGGGAGTGGTTGGTGTCAACCACAGCGATCAGGGGAATGCCCAGCTTTTTGGCTTCTGCAATAGCAATTTTGTGGAAACCAACATCAATCACAAAAATGGCATCCGGCAGCACCGTCATGTCCTGAATACCACCGATATCGCGCTCAAGTTTGGCGATTTCACGGGCGAACATCAGCTGTTCTTTTTTGCTCAGAGCATCCAGACCCGCTTCTTGCTGAATCTTCATGTCTTTGAGACGCTTGATGGAGGTCTTGACCGTCTTGAAGTTGGTCAACATGCCACCTAGCCAGCGCTGGTCAACATAAGGAACACCCGCACGCTGGGCTTCTTCGGCCACGGTATCGCGGGCTTGACGCTTGGTGCCAACCATCAGCACAGTACCGTTCTTAGCGGAAATCTGTCGTGCAAACTTGGCAGCTTCCTGGAACATCGGCAGCGATTTTTCCAGGTTGATAATGTGAATTTTGTTACGGTGACCGAAAATGAACGGTGCCATTTTTGGGTTCCAGAAGCGGGTTTGGTGGCCGAAATGGACACCGGCTTCCAGCATTTCGCGCATGGTTACTGACATATTTAACTCCAAAGGTTAGGTCTAAAATCCAGTTCGTTTTTGCAATCTTCCAAGTTGTTTGATTCAACTTGAAATTAGCAACACCTTGATGAAACTGGTTTGTTGATTTACTTATGTCCAATGGCCTTATGGCCACCCGGCAAAGCCCAAAGACTATAGCACAGCCCACTAACCCCCAATTTACCTATGTACCCCGACCTCCAGACCACACGTCACTTGTTGCGTACCGGCCAGACACACGCCAGCCTAGAGATTGAACGCGCCATCACGGCAGCGCAATCGGCGCGCTGTGCTCATGCCTTTGTTCAGACCAGCTTTGCCCAAGCACGCCAGACCGCCCGGGCGCCCGATACGGCATCAACGCCCTTGGCCGGCCTGGCGGTCTCGGTCAAAGACCTGTTTGATGTGGCAGGAGAAACCACCCCAGCGGGCTCCCTTATCCTCCAGAACGCCAAACCCGCACTGCAGGACAGTGTGGCAGTCCAGCGCCTGCGACGGGCCGGTGCCGCCTTGATGGGGCGCACGCATATGGTTGAGTTTGCGTTCTCGGGTGTCGGCATCAACCCGCACTTTGAGACGCCCGCCAACGCGGCAGCCACCGACTTGCCCCGCATTCCAGGTGGCTCATCGTCAGGCGCCGCCATATCTGTCGCTACGGGTGCCGCCTTTATTGGTCTGGGCTCGGACACCGGCGGCTCAATCCGCATACCGGCGGCACTCAACGGCATCGTTGGTTTTAAAAGTACAGCGCGGCGGGTGCCCACCACCGGCGCTGTACCGCTGTCGACCACCCTTGACACTGTCTGCGCCCTCACCCGCTCGGTCCCGGACGCCCTGCTGACCCACGAGCTGTTAGCCCAGCGTCGGGTCACGCGCAGTCCAGCACCACTGCGCGCCTACCGCTTGGGCGTGGCCACCAGCCTGATGCTGGACGGACTCGACTCCACCGTCAACCGAGCTTGGCAGCGCACGCTTGAAACACTGCGTAAGGCCGGCGCCTGCATTGAAGAGCTGAAACTGGCCGAAATCGATGAGCTACCGCACCTGCAGGCCCAGGGCGGCTTCGTAGCCGCAGAAAGCTACGCCTGGCATCGGCAGTTGCTGACACAACACGGCGATCGCTATGACCCTCGCGTGGCCTCCCGCATCCAGCGCGGTGCGACAATGCGCGCCTGTGATTACCTGCAGCTACAAGACGAGCGGGGCCGCTGGATCAGCCGGATGGCGCAGGCTATGCACGGCTTTGATGCCTTTCTCTCGCCGACCGTGCCGATAGTGGCGCCGCCAATCGCAGCGCTGGCGCCGGGGGAAGAACGCGACGCTGTTTTTTTTGATATCAATGCCCAGTTGCTGCGAAACCCCAGCGTGGTCAATATGCTTGATGGATGTGCCTTGTCCCTGCCCTGCCATTTACCTGACGAATTACCCGTCGGTTTGATGGTCTGGGCCGGTGCACTGCACGACGACACGGTACTTAACATCGCACTGCGGATTGAAGAATTGCTTGTAAAAGAAAAGTTTGAACACTGACCTAGCAATGGCCGGGCGGTGTTTATTTATAAAAAAGGGATTCATGAAGATTGCAGTCATTGGCGCCGGCATTATCGGTGTCACCACGGCCTACGAATTGGCCTGTGACGGGCACGAAGTCACCGTGTTGGAGCGACGCGGCGCCACCGCTGAAGAAGCCAGCTTTGCCAATGCCGGTGTGGTGACACCCGGTTTCATCACGCCCTGGGCGGCACCGGGCCTGCCCGCCAAGGTGCTGCAGCAACTCACTCGCCAAAGTGCACCCTTCAAGCTCAAATGGCCACTTTCAAGCCACGAACTGTCATGGCTGTGGCGCTGGTACCGGGCCTGCCAGCCCGTCAACTATCTGGCCAACCTGGCGCAACTGCAGCGACTGGCTTTTTACAGCCGTGAACGGCTGCACAATATCACCGCCGATCTGAAGCTCGAGTACGAGCGCAGCGACGGTTATATGCTGCTGCTGCGCGATGAACGCGACAGCCAGCGCCTGCAGCCAGGTCTGCAGATTTTGCGAGCGGCCGGCGTGGTTTTTAATGAACTTGACCCGGGACAGGCCCGCAAAATAGAGACAGCACTCAATCCGGATGCGCCTCTCTTCGGCGCGATTTATTTACCCGAAGACGAGGTGGCCAACTGTCGGCAGTTTGCCCTGTTGCTTAAAAATGAAGCGCGCCGTATGGGGGTTGAATTTTTATTCAACCGCAGCGTCACACACGTTCAGTCTAGCGGCGGCATCCACCTGATGGTGGCCGGCGACGCCCAACCCCAACCCTACGACGCCGTGGTACTGTGCGCCGGGCTGGACTCGACACCACTACTGGCACCGCTGGGCCTCAAGGTTGCCCTAAATGCGGTCTATGGCTACTCGGTCAGCGCCACGATTCGCGACTCCCAAAATGCCCCCCACAGCGGTGTCATGGACGTGCGCCAGCAAGTGAGTATTTCACGCCTAGGAAACCGTATCCGGGTCGCCGGTAGCAGCGAAATCGGCGGCGCTGCCGTTAAAAAAACACCCCAAGCCCTGCAATCCTTGTACGAGACCCTGCACCGCTGGTTTCCCGGTGCCGCCGATATGGCCAAAAGCGTACAGGAGTGGAAAGGCGCCAGCAGCCTGCTGCCAGATGGCACTCCCTTGCTGGGTGCCAGCGGCGTGGCTGGACTGTGGCTGAATCTGGGTCACGGCGCCAGCGGCTGGGCGCTCAGTTGCGGCTCGGCACGGGCCCTTGCCGACCTGATCACGGGCCGCACGCCTGACCTGGATGTCAGTGGCCTAGACATCGGCCGTCTGCGCGCCTAAAACAAGCCGCCATGCCATGCTGAAAATCAAGCACCACACACGCCAGGCCTTGTACGGCGTAGCCGCAACACGCGACATCGAGCAGGCGGCTCTGGCCCTGCTGGCGCCCCATACCCTGATGCAGCGTGCCGGCCTGGCGGTGGCGCAACTGGCACTGGCGCTGGCACCCCACGCCCAGCGCATCTGGCTGGCCTGCGGCTCCGGCAACAACGGCGGAGATGGGTTAGAGGCGGCCCTGCACTTGCAGCGCTGGGGCAAGTACCCATTAGTCACTTGGTTGGGCCACGCCGATAGCACACCGCAGGACGCGGCAGCCTCCTACCGGCGTGCCCAGGACGCAGGTGTCACGTTCTTGGCCACGCCACCGGCAGACGCTGATTTTTGTATTGATGCGCTATTGGGCCTAAGCGCCAACCCGCGTGCACCCATGGGGCAGATGGCCGAATGGATCCAGCAGATCAACCAGAGTCGCGCACCCTGCTTAGCAGTCGATCTACCCACGGGTCTGAATGCAGACACCGGTCTGGGAACCCCAACCGGCATCCAGGCCAGCCACACCTTGAGTCTGCTGACCCTTAAACCCGGCCTGTTTACCGCCGACGGACGCGACGCCGCAGGCACCGTCTGGCTGGCTGACCTGACGAATCCGGGCGACCCTGGACATGACCGCGTGCCGCTTGAGCCGACCGCCTGGTTGGCCGGCGCACCCTCCAATGCGCCACGTCGACATGCCTCGCACAAAGGCAGTTATGGTGATGTCGCCATCGTCGGTGGCGCTCCGGGTATGACCGGCGCCGCCTTGCTGGCCGCCAGTGCAGCCCTGCACGCAGGGGCTGGTCGGGTCTTTATCGGCCTGCTTGACGCCGGCGCCCTGGGCGTCGACATCAGCCAGCCCGAGTTGATGTTCAGGCCAATCGATACACTTGACCTCAATCACATGACCCTGGTCTGCGGCTGTGGTGGTGGCGACGCGATTGCCGCTCTCCTGCCCCGTTTATTGAACAGCAACGCCCCCCGGGTGCTGGATGCCGATGCGCTGAATGCCCTGGCCCTTGACCCTGTATTGCAAACCTTGGTGCGCGCGCGCGCCAAGAGCGCTGCGGACACCGTGCTGACGCCGCATCCTCTGGAGGCCGCGCGCTTGCTCGGCAGCAGTACCGGCCAAGTGCAACAAAACCGGCTGGCTGCCGCCCGGCAACTCAGTCAGCAATTTAACTGCACAGTGGCCCTCAAGGGTGCCGGAACGGTCATTGCGACGCCCGGCCGCCCCCCCGTCATCAACCCCACGGGCAACGCCCGGCTGGCGACCGCAGGGACCGGCGATGTGCTGGCAGGCATGATTGGTGCGGGTCTAGCCCGTGGCATGAACGCTTTTGAGGCAACCTGCGAAGCGGTCTACCACCACGGCCTTCTGGCACAAAAGGACCCGCTTGATACCCCACTGGTAGCCAGTAAACTGGCCCGGCAGTCACGCTAATGTCCTACGCCCCGAAGGGGTACTGGTGCCCGATGACGGCCGCTGCCTGTGGCCTCGAAGCAAGCCAGGCCCGTTGGTGTTTTCCGGCGCGTTAACCGCGACCTACCAGCGGCATTTTGGTCGCCATCACGGTATGAAACAGCACATTGGCCGATAACGGCAGGTTGGCCATATACAGCACGGACTGGCCGACGATGTCCACATCCATTAAAGGCTCAATGACGACTTCGCCATGGGCCTGCAAGATACCCGAGGCCATACGCTGGGCCATCTCGGTGGCCGCGTTGCCAATGTCGATCTGACCCACCGCTATATCAAAGTGG
>JBLHZH010000089.1:0-8029 GCA_047629695.1 Rhodoferax sp. | reverse complement strand
CCGTTGTCCAGCGTTGAAGGAAAAAAGGTCTCCACGGTGGAGAGCTTGTCTAAAAACAACACGCACCCCTTGCAGGTGGCCTGGATCAAACACGATGTGCCTCAGTGCGGCTACTGCCAGTCGGGTCAGCTCATGAGTGCGGCCGCTTTGCTGACTGACAACAAGAATCCGAGCGATGCTGACATTGATGCCGCCATGAGCGGCAACATTTGTCGCTGCGGCACTTACCCGCGCATCAAGGCTGCCATCAAGGATGCCGCTTCCACTATGCGTAACGCCTGAGGACTGACACTATGACCACATCACGTCGAAATTTTTTGAAGTCTTCCGCCCTTGTCAGTGGCGGTTTGTTGGTCGGTGTGACCCTGCCTTTTTCGCAGTTGCAGGCCGCCAGCCCGATGCATGCGCCCAATGCCTGGGTCCACATTGCTGAAGACAATAGCATCACGCTGCTGAGCGCCCGCTCGGAGATGGGACAAGGCGTCTACACGGCGTTGCCGATGTTGATTGCTGAAGAGCTGCACGTCAACCTGAGCCAGATCAAGGTCGAGATTGCGCCAGCCAAGGCGGTTTATGTAAATGCCTTGCTGGGCGCCCAGATTACCGGCGGCTCTACCTCTGTACAGGAGGGCTGGGAAAAGCTGCGCGTCGCCGGCGCCCAAGTGCGCGAGATGCTGATCAGCGCCGCAGCAGCCCAATGGCAGGTTGAGCGCAGTACGCTCAAGGCTGAAAACGGCGTTGTGACTGGTCCCAACGGCAAAAAAGCCACATATGGTCAACTGGCTGCGGCGGCCTCCAAATTGCCGATGCCCCAAAACGTGGTGCTGCGCGACCCTAAGGATTTCAAAATTGTGGGCAAGCGCACCAAACGTCTGGACACCCCGGCCAAGGTCAACGGTACGGCAGAGTTTGGTATCGATGTGGTGCTGCCCGGCATGGTTTACGCCAGCCTGGCGCAATGCCCAGTGATTGGTGGCAAGGTTAAAAGCGTTGACGCGACCCAGGCTAACACCATGCCTGGCGTCATCAAGGTAGTTGAAATTGGGGATGGCGTGGCGGTGGTAGCCGACAGTTGGTGGCGTGCCAAGAAAGCCCGTGATGCGCTGGTCATCATTTGGGATGAAGGCGCGGTGGCCCAACTAGACCAGCACACCATGCTGGCGGCCACCGTGAAGGCGGCCAGCGGAAAGGCCTTGTCTATTATTGCGCCCGTGGGTGATGTGACGGGTGCCATGAAAACAGCAACCCGCGTTGTTGAGGCCCAGTATGTGACGCCGATGCAGGCCCATGCGACGCTGGAGCCGATGAACTTCACTGCTGACTATAAGGACGGCAAATGCCTGCTGGTGGGGCCGACCCAGTTTCAGCAGGGCGGGCAGGGCGCTGTGGCCGCCACCCTTGGCATCAAGCCTGAAGACGTGACACTCCAGACCACCTTTCTCGGGGGCGGTTTTGGCCGTCGTCTGGAAGTGGATTACATCGTGCAGGCGGCGCAAATCTCCAAGGCAGTCGGCAAGCCGGTCAAGCTCTTGTGGTCGCGTGAAGATGACACCACGCACGACTTTTACCGCCCCATCGGTCTGAATCAGCTCAAGGCTGGCCTTGATGCGCAAGGCCAGCCAGTGGCACTGCATTTTAAGGTGACCTCGCAGTCCATCTCCCAGCGGGCCTTTGGTTTGCCGAAAGACACGGTTGATGCTTTTATGGCCGAGGCGGCGGTCGCCAGTTACGCGATTCCCAACACCCAGCACGACCTGGTGATTCATGACACCGGTTTTCGGGTCGGGTACTGGCGGGGTGTCAGCCATAACATGAACGTGTTTGCAAACGAGAGCTTCATGGATGAGTTGGCCCTGGCGGCAGGCCAGGACCCTTATGCCTACCGCATGACCCTGCTGCAAACCAAGCCGCGCCTGGCTCATGTGCTCAAGCTCGCCGCAGAAAAAGCCGGTTATGGCCAAGCCCTGCCGACTGGTCATGCGCTGGGCATCGCCGTGATGGACGGTTACGCCACCTCAATGGCGCAAGTCGTTGAAATTTCGATGGAAGAGGGCCGCGTCAAGGTGCACAAGGTGACGGTGGCGGCCGACGTTGGCTACATGGTGAATCCCGACACGGTTGAGGCGCAAATTCAGTCCAGCGTCATTTTCGGCATGGGCGCGGCGCTGCTGCAGGAGATTACGTTGGAGAAGGGCCGGGTCCAACAGACCAACTTCCACAACTACCCGTTGCTGCGCATGAATGAGGCCCCGCTGATTCAAATCCTGTTGGTCAACAGCACCGAGAAACCCGGCGGTATCGGCGAACCCGCCACTGCCGTGTTGGTGCCGGCCCTGGCCAATGCCGTGGCTACACTGACGGGTAAACGCGTGCGGCAACTGCCGTTGTCAGCGCAAAACATCGCGGCTGCTTGAGCTCCTCAAAGGTAGTTAATGGAAAGTCTTGATCTCAAGGTGTTACAGGACGCCCTGACCTGGCGTGTCGCCGGTCATGCGGTCACGCTGGTGACGGTGGTGGAAACCTGGGGCAGCGCGCCCCGTCCGCCAGGGGCCTTGTTGGCGGTGCGCGACGATGGCGTGGTGAGTGGTTCGGTGTCCGGCGGCTGCGTGGAGGACGATCTGATCGCCCGTACCCAGGCCAGCCTGAAGGTGGCGGCAGCTTCGCCGGTAATCGACCTCAAGCCGGGTCTGATGACCTACGGCGTCAGCAAGGAAGAGGCGACCCGCTTTGGTCTGCCGTGCGGTGGCACCTTGCGACTTTTGCATGAGCCCTTGCTGGATACGACCTGGGTCACGCAATTGCTGGCGCACACGGCCAACCACCGGTTGGTGGCGCGTACGCTGACGATAGCCACCGGTGTGGTTGAACTGTCAGACGCTGTGCGCGGCCAGACCCTGCAGTTTGACGGCGTCACCCTGAGCACGGTCTTTGGCCCCAAATGGCGGCTTTTGATGATTGGGGCTGGTCAGTTGTCACAGGCCGTCGCCCAGATGGCCGTAATGCTTGACTTTGAGGTGTTGGTGTGTGATCCGCGTGAAGAATATGCAGCCACGCTGGTGGCCAATATGCCGTTTGTTCAGCGCCTTGAGGGCATGCCAGATGACGTGGTGCGGGCCTTGGAGCCCGACCTGCACACGGCCATTGTGGCCTTGACGCACGACCCCAAGCTCGACGACATGGCCCTGATCGAGGCCCTGGAATCAAACGCTTTTTATATCGGTGCCCTGGGTTCGCGACGCAACCAGGCGGTGCGCAAGGAACGTCTGGCTGAGCACTTTAATTTGTCGTCAGCGGTACTGGCCCGCCTGCACGGCCCGGTGGGCCTACCTCTGGGCGCTAAAACGCCGGCCGAGATTGCAGTTTCCATCATGGCCGAGATCGTTCAGGCTAAAAATGGGTGAACGTGGCTGAGCTGCTGCCAGTGCCGGGACCAACAGTCATCGTGCTGGCCTCGGGTCGGGGCGCGCGCTTTACCGCTTCAGGCGGGACCACGCACAAGTTGCAGGCGCTGCTGGCCGGTAAAACGGTGCTGGCGCACACGCTGGATGCCGTGCACGCCAGTGGTCTGCCCTGGCACCTCGAAGATACAGGTCACTCGGGCATGGGTGACTCGATTGCCGCCGCCGTACAGGCCACTTTGCAAAGTGGGCTCCAAGGCGCTGGCTGGCTGATTCTGCCGGCTGATTTGCCTTTGATTCAAAGTGACACGCTGCGTGCCGTGGCGCGGGCGTTGACTTCACACCATGTAGTTTTGCCGCTATACCAAGGTCAGCGCGGCCACCCAGTCGGGTTTTCAGCCCGCTGCGGCCCGGCCTTGCTGGGTTTGAGCGGCAGTGCAGGGGCCGCAGCGGTCGTTAAAGCGCATGCCGTGTTTGAGTTGATGGTGGACGACATCGGTTGCATCACCGACATTGATACGCTGGCTGATTTGCAGGCCGCTGCACGTCACCTGGGTTTTTCGTAACCGGTTGGTAACGTCGGGATGCGCCATTGCCCGCCCCTTGGGGTTACCATGATGCTTGTAATTTTGTTACCAATATTCAAGGCGCCATGAAACTCCACTCCACTGTTGAGGCCGTTACCGACCGTATTCGAGAACGCAGCCAGCCCACCCGCCTCGCCTATCTGGCACGTCTGACGCTGGCCGCCAACCGCAAGCCCGGGGCCGAACGCCTGGGGTGTGCCAATGTCGCCCACGCCTTTGCTGGTTTGCCTGTCAACGACAAACTGCGCATCGTGGCTGAGCGGGCCCTCAATATCGGCATCGTTACCGCCTACAACGATGTATTGTCGGCCCATGCTCCGATGCAGCACTACCCCGACCTGATCAAGGCAGAGGCGCGTCGCCACGGTGCCACGGCCCAGGTGGCCGGCGGCGTGCCGGCGATGTGTGACGGCGTCACCCAGGGCACGCCCGGCATGGAGCTGAGCCTGTTCTCGCGCGATGTCATTGCTATGGCCACCGCCGTGTCCCTGAGTCACGATGTGTTTGATGCCGCCCTGCTGCTCGGTGTTTGCGACAAGATCGTGCCCGGGCTGCTGATCGGGGCCCTGCATTTTGGCCATTTGCCAACTGTTTTTGTGCCCGCGGGGCCCATGACCTCGGGGCTCTCCAATACCGCCAAATCCAAGGTTCGTGAACAGGCTGCTCTGGGCCTGGTGGGGCGTACGGAGCTGCTGGCTGCTGAGTCCAGCGCTTATCACGGCGCCGGCACTTGCACTTTTTATGGCACCGCCAACAGCAACCAGATGCTGTTGGAGGCCATGGGCCTACACGTGCCCGGCACCGCTTTCATCAACCCGGGTGAAGCGGTGCGCGAGGAGTTGACGCGCGAAGCCGTGCGCACTGTGCTTGACATCACCCGCCCGCGTCGCTTTGCCCCGATCGGGCAGGTGGTGGACGAGCGCTGCATTGTCAATGCCATGGTCGCCCTGCTGGCCACCGGCGGTTCGACCAACCACCTGATTCACTGGGTGGCGGTGGCACGCGCCGCCGGTATCGTGATTGACTGGGATGATTTTTCAGCCCTGTCCGATGTGGTGCCCCTGTTGACCCGGGTCTACCCCAACGGCAGCGCTGATGTGAACCAGTTTCAGGCCGCTGGCGGCCCCGGCTTTGTGATTCGTGAGTTACTGGACGCTGGCTTTATGCATGCCGATGTGCTGACCGTGCGCCGCGGCGGCTTGCGTGAATTCACCGCCATTCCTGCTGCGACGCCCGATGGCGGCACGCTGCAGTGGCATGACCCGGGCGCCAGCCAAGATGACACGGTGGTGCGCCCGGCCAGTTCGCCGTTTAGCGCCACCGGCGGCCTCAAGCTGCTGCAAGGCAATCTGGGGCGCAGCGTCATCAAGATCTCGTCGGTACCCGATGACCGTCATGTGATTGAAGCCCCGTGCCGGATTTTTGACTCGCAGGAGGCCCTGCATGTGGCCTTCAGTGCCGGTGAACTGGACCGTGATGTTATCTGTGTGGTGCGCTGGCAGGGTCCGCAGGCCAACGGGATGCCTGAACTGCACAAGCTGACACCGCCGCTGGCGGTGCTACAGGGCAAGGGTTTTAAAGTAGCGCTGATAACCGATGGCCGCATGAGCGGCGCCTCGGGCAAGGTGCCGGCTGCCATCCATGTTTCGCCCGAAGCGGCTGCCGGTGGGCCTTTGGCTCGGGTGCGCGAGGGCGATGTAATCCGCCTTGACGCGCCTGCCGGTAAGCTGCAGGTGCTGGTCAGCGACGAAGTCTGGGCCCAGCGTAGCGTGGATGCCATGCCTGCCGACTTGCAGGAAGCCAACGGCTTGGGTATGGGCCGTGAGCTGTTTACCAATATGCGTCGTCATGCCATGGCTGCCGAAGAGGGCGCCTGCAGCTGGCTTTAAAGCCGGTGCAGTCGTCGATTGAATCAAATCTTATTTTTAAAAATACCATGTCAAACAAACCTGAACTGACAGCCCTGCAAGTGATGCAGGACGCCCCGGTGATTCCAGTCATTGTGTTGAATGATGTGGCCCACGCGGTGCCGATGGCACGCGCGCTGGTGGCCGGTGGTATCCGCATGCTGGAAGTCACGCTGCGCACCCCCCAGGCCCTGGCCTGTATTGAGGCCATTGCGCGCGAGGTGCCGGAGGCCGTGGTGGGCGCGGGTACCGTGCGGACCCGGGCGCATGCGCAAGCGGCCGCAGCGGCCGGTGCCCGCTTTGTGGTCAGCCCCGGCTACACCTCGGCGGTTGGTCAGGCCTGCCGCGATCTCGGGCTGGCGCTGCTGCCCGGTGTCGCTACCGGCAGTGAAATCATGATGGCGCAGGAGGAGGGTTGGACCGAACTCAAGTTTTTCCCCGCCTTGCAGGCGGGTGGACCGGCCATGCTGAAGGCCTGGAGTGGTCCGTTTTTTGATGTCACGTTTTGCCCGACCGGTGGTGTGACCCTGCTGAACGCGCCTGACTTTCTGGCGCTGCCCAATGTGGTGTGTGTCGGCGGCTCCTGGCTGGTGCCGGCCGAGGCGCTGGCGCAAGGCGACTGGGCCCGTATTACGCAACTGGCGAGTGACGCCCGTACGTTGCATCAATAAAGCCCTTTCACCACCGTCGTTATTGGGCAATACCACCACTGGGCGTTGGTATTGCCATCACGGCCAAATTGATGCTGTGTGCTAAAAAAAGTGATATTTCCACTTGATTTCTACTCACCCACTCAGCTGGCCACCCTTGCTGCGGCTTATTTCATTGCCGCGCTGGTTAAGGGCGTTACCGGCCTTGGCTATTCCTCGACTTGCCTGCCGATTCTGACGCTGGCTTTCGGATTAAAAGAGGCGTTGCCGATGGTGTTGCTCCCGTCGGTTGCGTCGAACCTCGTTGTCATGGCGAGCACCGGCGGCTTCCAAGCCAGCGTACAACGCTTTTGGCGGATGATTTTGTCTGCCGCCGCATCAGTATTTGCTGGCCTCTGGGCGCTGACGCAAATGAGGAGCGAAAGCGCTGCCGCTGTGCTCGGCATCGTGCTGTTGATCTACGTCGGATTCGCCTTCAGTAACGCGAGTTTCCGTTTGACCGAGGCCCGGACCCGCAAGTTTGAACCGGCGATCGGCGTCGCAACGGGCTTTGTCAACGGTTTGACGGGATCGCAGGTCATGCCGTTGATTCCTTATCTACTCTCGCTCAATATGACACGCGCGCGCTTTCTTCAGGCCAGTAATCAGTCTTTCACGCTGTCGAGCGCCGCGATGTTCGCAGGTCTCGGCGTGGCCGGTCTGATGACGTTGCAAGTCTTGGCCGTGTCCGCCTGCGGCCTGGTGTTGGTTGTGCTTGGAACCTTCCTCGGACGACGCATCAGTCGCCATCTGGCGCCACAGGCATTTCGTACAACGGTGCTGCTCATTCTTGCAGCGCTGGGGCTGGGCCTGATCTCGCGGGCATCAGGGTTGATCTGAGACTCAGGCGCCGCCTTTGCCCTCACCAGACTGCTGTTGGACCGGGACTCGAGGTCTGAAAGGTGGGCCGTTTACTCACTGAGTTGGCTTTGGGTCTTGAATTCAACCGGCATTTAGTACCCTGTGTGGCCTGAAAACTGTCAAAGCATTGTGATTTTTTAGCCGCCATCTCGCGTTTCAGGTTGCTGCCACAATACAGCCATGAAAGCGTTTTACTCCGACCAGTTTGTGCTGCCCCTGCCACCCGGCCATCGCTTTCCCATGGCCAAGTATCAGATGCTGCATGATCGTCTGCAAGCCGATTATCCCGAGATACAGATGGGTCAAGCCCTGCGTAGCACTGACGACGAACTGGCACTGGTGCATAGCTTGGACTATGTCCAGGCCATTGCCACGGGCAGTATCAGCACGAAGGCGATGCGCGAGATCGGTTTCCCCTGGAGCGAGACCATGAATGAACGTGCTCGGCGATCAGTGGGTGCGACAGTGGCCGCTTGTCGCGCGGCTTTTTCTGACGGCATTGCCGCCAATCTGGCCGGCGGGACCCATCATGCATCGGCTGACAGTGGAAGTGGGTTTTGCGTCTTCAATGACGCGGCTGTGGCGAT
>JBLHZH010000088.1:0-8106 GCA_047629695.1 Rhodoferax sp. | reverse complement strand
CAGCGGCGCCAAGGCCAGCTCAACCAGGGTATTAATACCCTGACCGTGGGCGGCGGACACGGGATGCACTGCACCCAGTCCCAGCTCAAAAAACTCGACAAGCTGCGCACCGGCCAGCATGCCTTCAGACTTGTTGGCTGCCAGCACACAGGGCTTGCCAAGGCGACGCAGATATTTTGCAATCTCATGGTCTTGTGCCGAGATACCTTCCCGAGCATCCACCACAAAAATAACCACATCCGCTTCGGCCACCGCCTGACGTGTCTGCTTGGCCATCTCCTTGAAAATACCGGTAGTGGCATCGGGCTCGAAGCCTCCCGTGTCAATGGCAATAAATTCCAGTTTGCCTTGTTTGCCGTTGCCGTAGTGGCGGTCCCGGGTAAGCCCGGCATAGTCAGCCACAATGGCGTCACGCGACTTCGTCAGCCGGTTAAAAAGTGTTGATTTACCAACATTGGGACGGCCAACAAGGGCCAATACAGGTTTCATTAAATAACGTCCGACACTTACTCAGGCTTGAAGCCAAAAACACCACCCGTGCGGGTGACAACAACCAGCGTTTCGCCAGCTAAAACAGGGGTCGCCACAATGGCCGAACCGTCGGTAGTCAAACGCGTCAGTGCGGAGCCATCCACACGCGACAACAGATGCACCAGTCCCGCATCGTCGCCCAGCACCACCGAACGTCCGACCACCAGCGGCGCCGTTAGGCTGCGGTTGCGCAAGGTCTCAATTACCCACTGACGCTCACCGTCTGAACGCTGCCAAGCGATCACGCGGCCATCGCTCTCAGCACCAAAAACAGACTCGCCATCACCGCTGAGACCCACCGAGCCATCGGCCGGCTTGGTCCAAAGCAAGGTGCCACGTGCGGCGTCAACGCAACCAATCGTGGTCTGAAAGGCCCGTGCACACACCACATCACCGAATCGGCTGACTTGACCGACCAGATCAACCAGTCGCTCAATGTCGTTGGTGCCGCGAGGCGAGGCAATAGGAGACTCCCAGCGAACAGCACCCGTCAAGGGATTCATGCCAACCAGACGGCCAGCCAACCCCACAACCAGGGTGTCATTGACAGCCAGCAAAACACCTGACTGGCGTAGCACCAGCGACTCACCAGTACGTTGCTGGGTCCATAATTTTCGACCCGATTGAACATCAAAGGCGGTGACCGTACGGTCCGCCGTCAGCACAAAGACACGTCCTCCCGCTACAAAAGGCGCAGTGAAGGCTTGGGCAACCAGCGTTTTACGCCAGATTTCTCGTCCGGCGTCGAGTGTAATCAGCTCATTGGCACGCGTCATGACTGACGTAAAACGACCATCACTGCCAGCCCCTGCGGCGAGAGGCGTGCTCAGGCTGTTGCGCCATAATTCACTGCCACTGCGAGCATTCAGCGACACCACCATGCCGTCTGAGCTGGCCAGTGTCACGCGGTCGCCAATGACCTGAACGTCGAGCGGAAAGTTAACCGCACCGACTTTTGCGCTCCAGGCTAGACGCACGCCCTGCAACTCTGCGCTAGGCGCCAAAGGCAGCGGCTTTAATTTAGCGGGTCCACTACTGGCACAACCCGCAACAAACCCCACAATGGCCAGCGAAAAGGCAATTTTGACAGCTGCTGGCCATAAATTTTTCATATTCACTTGGTTATCCTTTGCGCTTGCGCGTCAATGCCGAGCGAGTTCAACTTGACTTCCACCAAGCGTCGGTACTCGGTCCGCTCATCAATCAGTTTGTAGGCTTTTTCGTACTCAACAATAGCCTGTGTTTTATTGTCCTGCAGCAAAAACAAATCACCTTTTCGATCAGCCACCAGCGCCTCAAAATTGACTGGAAAAGCGCTATTCAGCTGCGCTAAGGCGTCATCAAACGACTTAGCCTCAATCAGCATACCGGCCAGACGCAAGCGGGCAATGGCCTGGTAACCGGCATCAGGGGCTTTGTCGGCAACCCAGGTTAGTGCCGCCTTGGCCGCATCGGCATTACCGCTGGTGTAATAGTGGCGGGCCACCAGCAGACCCGCTTGATGGGCATAAACGGTTGAAGGGAAACCTTGCTGCATGTCTTTAAAGACTTGATCTATTCTGCTCGCATCGGCGGTCCCAACCACCCGCTCAACCTGCTCGTAGAGGGCTGCGGCCTGAGTGGCCTGGTTACGTTGCCAGTACTGGTAAAAGTTCCAGCTGGCAAAAACGCCCAACACCACAATCAAAAACCAGGTGATGCGACTGCCGTATTGCTGCCAGAAATGCTTAAACTGGTCGAGTTGCTCTTGTTCGTCAAGATCTAAATGTGTTGCCATGAATGTAATTACGTTTTAAGTTCGCGATTGTAGGGTGGCGGCCCAGTGAGCAATGTCACCGAGCGACTGGGTGACCTGTGCGCCACTGCCATCACGCAGCGACTTCACAGTCACCTGATTTTTAGAAATTTCATCCTCACCAAACACCAGTGCATGATGGGCACCGCTGCTGTCCGCACGTTTGAATTGAGACTTCATGCTGCCCATACCATCGACCACACTGGCGTGCATCTGCACACTGATACCCGCCGACCGCAGGGCTTGTAAAACCTGTAATACGATGGGCAAGGCCGTGACGTCAGAAACAATGGCGTAAGCATCAAGCGCAGGTGCGACTGCGCCCAGACCCTGTTCCTTGATAAGCTCCAGCACCCGGTCAACACCCAGTGCCCAGCCTACTGCCGAGGCCGGCTTGCCGCCCAGTTGTTCCACCAAGTAGTCATAGCGCCCACCAGCACACACCGTGCCTTGCGAGCCCAGGCGATCAGTGGTGAACTCGAAGACCGTGAGGTTGTAGTAGTCCATGCCCCGAACCAGACGAGGATTAACGGTGTAACTTACGCCATTGGCATCCAGAATCGATTTCAAGGTAACGAAATGCGCCAGTGAGGCTGCACCCAAATAGTCCAGCGGCTGCGGCGCAGCGGCCACCAGGGCCTGCATAGCCGGATTTTTGGTATCGAGAATGCGCAACGGGTTGCTGTAGAGCCTGCGTTTGGCATCTTCGTCCAGCAGTGCCACATGTTGCTCAAGGTAGGCAATCAAGGCCTGACGGTGTTGCAAACGCTCGTCAGGTTGGCCCAGGCTATTGAGTTCCAGACGCACATCGGTCAAGCCCAGATCACGCCACAGCGCCACCGCTAACAAAATCAGTTCGGCATCCACTTCAGCCCCTGAAAACCCGAGGGCTTCAGCACCGATCTGGTCAAATTGACGGTAACGCCCGCGCTGGGGCCGTTCGTGGCGAAACATCGGGCCGATGTAGTACAGACGCTTGCCGCCGTCATACAGCATATTGTGCTCAACCACGGCGCGCACCACACCGGCCGTGGCCTCGGGGCGTAGGGTCAGCGGATCACCATTGAGACGATCTTCAAAGGAGTACATCTCCTTTTCAACGATATCGGTGACCTCACCCAGACCGCGAATAAACAAAGGCGTACGCTCAACAATGGGAGTCCGGATATTGCGATAGGCGTAGCGCGCCATCATCGACCGCACGCGTTGCTCCAGCCACTCAACGGCGGCAGAATCAGGCGGCAACAGATCGTTCATGCCTTTGACAGCGGTCAGTTTCTCTGGCTTCACAGCCAACTCTTTTTCACTCATCAAGGCACTCAATTCGCAGTGTTAGCGGCTGGTTTGCCGAAACGTTTTTCAATATAGTTTTCGACAACAACCTGAAACTCCTGCGCAATGGTTTCCCCGCGCAGAGTCATGGTCTTTTCACCATCAATAAAGACCGGTGCAGCAGGCGCCTCGCCAGTACCTGGCAGACTGATGCCAATATCGGCGTGTTTACTTTCACCCGGGCCATTAACAATACAGCCCATCACGGCCACCTTGAGTTTCTCGACCCCGGGATACTTGTCGCGCCAGACCGGCATTTGTGAGCGCAGAAATTCTTCAATCTGCTGCGTCAGCTCCTGGAAGGTAGAACTGGTGGTGCGTCCGCAACCCGGGCAGGCCGTCACGCTGGGGACAAACGACCTGAGCTCCAACGCTTGCAACAGGTCACAGGCAACGACTACTTCTTGCGTCCGGCTTTCACCGGGTTGTGGTGTCAGGGATACCCGAATCGTGTCGCCAATGCCCTCCTGCAACAAAATGGCCAGCGCAGCAGCCGACGACACCACACCTTTGGAGCCCATGCCGGCTTCGGTCAAACCCAGATGCAGAGGATAGCGACAACGTTTTGCGAGTTCACGGTAGACCGCAATGAGGTCTTGTACACCACTGACTTTGCACGACAGGATGATTTGCTGCTCTTGCATGCCCATCTCGACGGCACGCTGTGCCGACACAAGTGCCGATGTAATCAAGGCCTCGTACATCACCGGCTTGGCCTCCCAGGGCGTCGTTCGGCGGCTGTTCTGATCCATCAAGTCCGCCAGCAAGTCCTGATCCAGGCTACCCCAATTAACGCCAATGCGAACCGGCTTATTCCAGCGCATGGCCGCTTCAATCATTAGCCCAAATTGTTTGTCGCGCTTGTCCCCCTTGCCGACATTGCCCGGGTTAATCCGATACTTGGACAAGGCTTGCGCACAGGCCGGAAAGTCAGTCAGCAAACGGTGGCCGTTGTAGTGAAAATCGCCAACCAGAGGGACATCTATGCCCATGCGGTCAAGTTGCTCACGCACATGCGGTACGGCCTCGGCGGCCTCAGGTGTGTTGACCGTCAGACGCACCATTTCCGAGCCGGCAAGCGCCAGTTGTTTAACCTGAATCGCCGTACCGATGACATCCACGGTATCGGTGTTGGTCATGGACTGGACCCGCACGGGCGCATCACCGCCCACGGTCACAATTCGGGATCCCCAGACCACTTGGGCCTGCAACGACCGACGTGGCTTGGGAACGGAGGACTGGATGGGTAAAACAAATTCCACTAGTTCACCTCAAAACGTGCAACATTATCTTTAGTCGACGAGCTCAAATTAAACGGCCGGCCGCGCACTTGAACTTCAGTCTTATCGGCGCTGCCTATCACCACAGAGAGCGGCAGGGTGCCTGAAACTTCAACCAGCTCACCCGCCATCAACGTCTTGCGAACCTGCACGATTTTGGTCGCATCCACGACCTCAATCCAGGACGAGCCCTGGGCTCTTAAGCTGAGCAGGCTGGTGGTTGCAGGTGCCACCACCAATGCAGGTGCACTTGCAGGTGCCGTAGGCAGCTTGGTCACCGCAGCCGCTGGCAGTGCCATGGCGGAGGCGGCCAGCAACGGAGTCGCCGGCATAGATAGGGGTGTTGATGCTGCCAGATCCACGGCTGAAGGCAGTTCGGGCAAGGCCGCTGGAGACTGCGAAATAACGACTTCAGCTTCCGGACTCAATACCCTTTCCACCTCCATTTTGTTCAGTGGCATGACAACGACTACCACCGCCCCCACCAGCAACAGCAAGACCGCCAGCACAGCGGGTTTGAATAATAGCCGCAGAAAAGACAGGCTCAGACCACTTCCTGCGACTCTAAAAGGTGTGTTGATGCCAGAGTCATCGGTCTTTAATGAAGGCGCCTTGGTCCGAGGAAATAGCGCCAGCACAGGTCCTGGATCAAGCTTTAAAGTACGACAAAAGCTGGCCGCCAAGGCACGTGCAAACACCGTGTCCGGTAACAGGTCAAACCGGTCAGCCTCTAAGGCTTCCAGTTTACTGACAGGGACTTTTAACAACATGGCCATATCTTCAGTGGACACGCCTGACACCTCACGCGCTTGGCGCAATTTCGCCCCGGCGGACTGGACCATATCAAGCGCCTGCTCGGGCGCTAAATTCTCGGCGGAATTCAATATCTTCTCATTCATCAAAGTTACCTCTTTGGTAGGCAACAGCCTCATTTGATTGCGGGTAACGTTTCAGTAGCTGTGCAGCAAGCTGCAACATGGCATCACGGTCCTCAACACGTTGCTCAACTTTGATGCCGAGCCAGAACGACTCTGCATTTGCCAGTTCAGAGTTGTTCAAGCGCCTGACATAAAACTGTGCGCGGGAAAAATCACCACGCCGATATAACAAAAAAGCTAGGTTGTAAGCGGTAACGGGGTTTCCAGCATCAAACTCATAACTCTTCAACAAACTTTGCTCGGCCTGTGACGATTGCCCGGCCCGGACCTGGCACAGCCCTTGGGCCATGAAAGTTTTGGCACGCTCACCATATTGCGGGTTTGACAGGGCTTGCGTAAATAATTTCTGCGCCTCAGCGTAGCGCGTTTGCTGGCATAACAGCCAACCCAGGTTGTGCATGATGTAAGAGTTATGCGGACTCAACAGCAGCGCTCTTCTGAAACTTTCTTCCGCCAGAAGATTGTCATTGAGCCGCATATAAATGAGGCCGCGCAGACTATAAGCCTCGCCGTAAGCAGGATCAGTCACGAGGGATTTCTTGAGTTCATCCAGCGCAATGGTGGTTTGCCCCTGCTCGAAATAACCGACCGCCAGCTCCAATCGAATCCGGGCACGCTTGCGAGCGTCGGGCTCATCTGATGCAGTCACTATGTCCTGCCCGCCGGCACCCAAGCCGACAAGACCGGCTGGTCTGGCAGCGCAGGCACTCAGGAACGCCACAGCGGCTGCACACAGACTGGTCCACAACAGCCAGCGACTGATCGCTGGCAACGTCAACACCTCAGACCGCATCAATAGCCTTGTCCAGCGTTGCCACCGGCTTCAGCATCATCGTGCGCTGGCGCACCATGCGCTGGGTCACACGGGTTCGATCTTTCACATCGCCGGCCAATTGGCCACAGGCCGCATCAATGTCGTCGCCCCGGGTCTTACGCACCGTGGTAACAATGCCGGCATCCATCAGGATTCGGGCAAATACCTGGACCTGTTCCGGCTTCGAGCGAATCAAACCCGAAGCAGGAAACGGATTAAAAGGAATCAAATTGAACTTGCACCAGACACCGGTGCCAGCGTAACGTTGCACTAGAGCAACCAATTGATGAGCATGCTCGGCCTGATCGTTAACGCCATCCAGCATGCAATATTCAAAGGTTATAAAATCACGCGGAGCGTATACCAAATAGCGATTGCAGGCCTCAAGCAACTCAGCAATCGGGTATTTTTTATTCAGCGGTACAAGGTTATCGCGCAGAGCATCCTCGGGCGCATGCAGTGAGACTGCCAGGGCCACCGGACAATCCAGGGCCAGTCGGTCCATCATTGGCACCACACCTGAGGTGGAAACGGTAACGCGTCGACGTGACAAACCATAAGCATGATCGTCCAGCATGACACGCAGTGATGGCAGCAATTCAGAATAATTCTGCAGCGGCTCGCCCATGCCCATCATCACCACATTGGAGATGATGCGCTCGTCACGCATCAGGTGTTTTCTTAAAAAGTGCTCAGCAAACCAGAGTTGGGCAGTGATCTCAGCCGTTTTCAGATTGCGACTGAAGCCTTGGTGACCGGTTGAACAAAAGCGGCAGCCCACAGCACACCCGGCCTGTGACGAGATACACAAAGTGCCGCGACCATCTTCAGGAATAAACACGGCCTCAACCGCATCACCGGCACCCACATCGAACAACCATTTGATAGTGCCATCGGCTGAGATGTGTTCTGAAATGACATCCAGAGCCTTGACATGAGCCGCCACCTTTAGTTTTTCACGCATGGACTTGGCGAGATCCGTCATATCATCAAAACTGAAGGCGCCTCTTTGATGAATCCAGCGAAACAGCTGGACCGCCCGGAAGCGTTTTTCACCCAGCCGCTCACAAAAAACGGCCAAACCCTCGAGGTCGTAATCGAGCAGATTGACCGTCATGGGATTAGTTACCGTGAATATACGTTCATACCGGGGAAGAAGAAAGCAACTTCCACGGCAGCCGCATCAACTGCATCAGAGCCATGCACCGCGTTTGCATCGATGCTATCGGCAAAATCAGCACGAATGGTGCCAGGTGCTGCTTTTTTCGGGTCTGTGGCCCCCATGAGGTCACGGTGTGTCAGCACGGCGTTTTCGCCTTCAAGCGCCTGAATCATCACAGGACCGGAGACCATGAAGTCAACCAGATCCTTGAAGAATGAACGCTCTTTGTGCGCGGCGTAAAAAGCTTCGGCCTC
>JBLHZH010000087.1:0-8122 GCA_047629695.1 Rhodoferax sp. | reverse complement strand
TTCGCTGATTTTTAAATTCAAGAGTCCACTCCATGTTGTTCACCATCAGCCAACGGTTTTACTTTGATGCCGCCCACACCCTGCAACGGGAAATCGAGGTCGAGGGCAGCCGCCGCATCCACGGTCACACCTACCACGCCGAGGCCTGGCTGGCCGGGCCGCGCGACCCCAACACCGGCATGGTGATGGACCTGGGCCTGCTACGCCAGCGGCTGGCCGATGTACGCGAGCAACTCGACCACCACATGCTGGACGACGTGCCCGAACTGGGCACCCCGACGCTGGAAAATCTATGTCTGTTTATTGCCCGAGCACTGCCCGACCTGCGTCCGCAACTGGCGCGTGTGCGGGTCTGGCGTGAGGCGCTGGGCGACTCCTGCACCTTGGAGTTCGGCGCCTAAAATCGGCGTGGTCTGGCCCACAACTCAGACGAGCACGGCATCAATCCAGCCGCGCAGGCTGTTGACAAAGGCCAGTGCGCTGACCCGCGGCAGGTCATCAACCCGGACCACCGCCTCCCCCATCCGGCCTTCGCGCAGATAACGGGCCCGGCCCACCCCATCCAGCAGACCACAGCGAAGCGGCGGCGTAACCCAACGGCCATCCAGCAGCAGGGCCACGTTACCGCGCGTGCACTCGGTCAACTCCCCCTGCCGATTCCACAACAAGGTATCAAAGACACCCGGCGCGCTGGGAGCAAAGGCCTCGTAATGGGCGCGCTGTGTGGTCTTAAAGCGCACAAACTCGCTTTCAGCCGCCTCAAATGCCGTCGCGGCCAACCTCAGTTGCACTTGGCCAGGTGTTGCCTCCAGCGCAAATGCCGCGGCCAATACCTGACCTTGCGCCGCCAGCCGCAGGCGCACTCGCCAACTTCCTTCGGTGTGCTGGGCCGCCAGCGTCTGCAAACAGGCCGTCACTTTGGCGGCCTCCCAGACATAGCCAAAATGAGCCGCCGCCCGCCCCAGCCGCACCAAATGCTCGGGCGCATCGCGCAACTGCCCGTCCCGCAGCGCCAGCGTCTCCAGCAGCTCAAACGGCTGGCTGGCGCGTGCCAGAAAAGCCCGCTTGTGGCGCCACTCCTGCCACTCATCGGCGGCTGTGGCATCGGCCGTGATGCCGCTGCCAATGCCACAGCGCAGCGCCCGGCCTTGCACGGTGACAGTGCGAATCGCCACATTAAAGATGGCACCGGCGCCGGGACGCACCACGCCCACAGCGCCGCAGTAAACACCGCGCGCCTGCGGCTCCAGCGTCCGGATCATCTGCATGGCGCGCACCTTAGGCGCGCCGGTGATGGAGCCACAGGGAAAGAGCGCCACAAACACGTCCTCGAGAGTGGTGTTTGGGCGAGTGCGTGCCGTCACATCCGAGGTCATTTGCCACAACGTGGGCAGCGCCTGCAACTGGAACAGATGCGGTACGCGCACTGAAAAAGACTCGGCCACACGCGATAAGTCATTGCGAATCAGGTCGACAATCATGACGTTTTCGGCTCGCTCCTTAGCCGAGGCCAGCAATCGGGCCGCCCGGGCTGCGTCATCTTCGGGGGTAGCACCGCGCGGCGCCGTACCCTTCATCGGGCGCGCCAAAATATGGCTGCCGTCCCAGTCAAAAAACAGCTCGGGCGAGACCGACAGGATCTGTTCAGCCCCGGTATCAATGTAGGCGCTGTAACCGCCTGGCTGTGCCTGCTGCAAAGCCCTGAACAAGGCACGTGGATGGCCCGCTGTCAAGTCGCCTTGCAGGGGCGCGGTGTAGTTCAGTTGATACAACTCACCGGCGGCGATGGCATGGTGAATGGCGGCCATGCCCACATCAAAAGCCGGGCGTGGCAGGCCTTCGTCCCACAGCGCTTGCACCGGGCTCACCACCTCGGTCCCGGCCTCGTCTTCGGGCCAGGCCAGCGGCGTTTGATGAATGCCAAACCAGGCCAACGGCTCGTCAGACGCCGCCACCGTCAGCGCGGCATCAAAGGCCGGTGCAGCCTCATAGCGCAGATAGCCCACACACCAGAAGCCCTGCTGCGACAGCGCCTGCAGCGACGCCAGCAGCGGGCGCACCTCGGCCAGCGTGTGCGCCACCAACGTCTGCAACGGCGTGCCAAAGGCGCAACGCAGTCGTCCGCTGTCGGCCTCAGCGCCAGAGCCGGCAAAGTCAATCAGTGTCTCGGGGAGGCTGGGATGAGCCCATTTTGCGAAGTCTTTCATGGGCGCCAAGCATAGCCGCATCGACTAGACTGACGAGATCTTTGACATTGACCCGCCTCAAACTATGACTTTATCCGCGCCAGATACCGCCAGCCCTTACGGCACCCTGCCACCAACCTCGACACTGGCCCGGCGCAAACCACTCAGCCTGCCCCGCTTGCTGGAGATGCCAGCACGGGGCGAAAAAATTACCATGCTAACCGCCTACGACGCCACCTTTGGCGCCGTCGCTGATGCGGCCGGGGTTGACTGCCTTCTGGTCGGCGACTCGCTGGGCATGGTCTGCCAAGGCCTGAGCAGCACCGTGGGCGTGGCGCTGGAGACCATGCGCTACCACGTGGAAAGCGTGGCGCAGGGTCTGCGCTGCGCGCAGGGCACGGCCTGGCTGATCGGCGATCTGCCTTTTGGCGCTTACCACGAGTCCAAAGAACAGGCATTGCGCAGCGCCGTTGTGCTAATGCAGGCGGGGGCCCACATGGTTAAGCTCGAAGGTGGCGCTTGGACCACCGACACTGTGCGTTTTCTGGTGGAGCGCGGCATTCCAGTGTGTGCCCATCTGGGCTTGACACCGCAAACCGTGCATGCGCTGGGCGGCTACCGGGTGCAAGGCAGAACCCCTGAATCAGCAAGCCTGCTGAAAGGCCAGGCGCACGCCCTGCAGGACGCCGGTGCGGCGCTGCTGGTACTTGAAATGGTGCCCGCCGCCCTGTCGGCGGAGCTCACGCTTGAATTGCCCCATTGCCCCACCATCGGCATTGGTGCCGGCAGCGGCACGGCCGGTCAGGTGCTGGTGTTGCACGACATGCTGGGCATGAACCTGGGCAAAAATCCGAAATTTGTACGCAACTTCATGACCGGATCGGGCGGTATACAGCAGGCCATTCAGGCTTATGTGGCCGCGGTCAAGGACGGCAGCTTTCCCGACAACACCCTGCACGCCTGGTAAACCGCTATGCAGATCATTCACACCATCCCCGCGCTGCGCCAGCACCTGCGCGCCTACCTACGCCCAGCCTTTGTGCCGACCATGGGCAACCTGCATGCGGGTCATCTGGCCCTCATTAAACAGGCCAAGCCCCTAGGTGATGTGACGGTGGCCAGCATCTTTGTCAACCGCCTGCAGTTCTTGCCGCATGAGGACTTTGACACCTACCCGCGCACCTGGGGCGCCGACTGCGAGAAGCTGCAGGCCGCCGGCTGCGATGTGCTGTTTGCCCCCAACGAGCAGGAGCTGTACCCCGAACCACAAACCTTTAAGGTCCATGCGCCAGCGGCGCTAGCCGACATTCTGGAAGGCCACTTTCGGCCCGGTTTTTTTGTCGGCGTCTGCACGGTAGTTTTGAAATTACTGTCCTGCGTGCAGCCGGGCGTCGCCGTCTTTGGCAAGAAAGACTACCAGCAATTGATGGTCATCCAACGCATGGTGCAGCAGTTTGCCCTGCCGATCGAGATTATCGGCGGGGAAACCACCCGTGCCGCCGACGGGCTGGCCCTGTCCTCACGCAACGGCTACCTCGACCCTACTGAGCGGCTAGAGGCGGTGCAATTGTCACGGGCGCTTAACACCATGGCAGACGCTTTGCGCGCCGGCGCCACCGACATCGCCGCCCTCGAGGCACAAGCCCTGCAGTCGCTGGCGGCGCGCGGCTGGCAACCCGACTACCTGGTGGCCCGCCGCCGCCAGGACCTACACCCCCCGCAACCCAGTGAATTGGCCTTGAGCACAACCACCGGCACACTGGTGCTGCTGGGCGCAGCCAAGCTGGGGGCGACCCGGTTGATCGACAACCTTGAAGTCTGAGCTGGCGTGTTTGCTACGCAAAGACGCCCAACGCCCTGAATTGCCGCGTCGCCAGCGCATCTCGCAGAGACGAGAAGAGCTCCGCCTCTGCGAGCGCAGCAGCCCATAACCACCTGGATTGACACGCTGCGCTTTCAAAGAAGCCTGCTACCAAGCAGCTACTGCGCCGTCGGTGCGGGGTTCGGTGCCACCGCACAACACGCCTTCGGCATTGCGCCAGATGATCTGACCGCGACCGAAGGCAATGCGGTTATTGGACCAAGTGACTTCATGGCCGAGTCGGGCCAAGCCGTGGTAGAGATGCTCTGGCGTGCTGCGTTCAATATTGACGCGGTTGGCCGCTTCCCACTCCCAGCGCGGCGCATCCAGCGAGGCTTGCGGATTGAGGCCAAAGTCGACGGTATTCATCACCATCTGGACATGGCCCTGAGGCTGCATGAAACCGCCCATGACACCGAACGGGCCCACGGCCTGACCATTGCGGGTCAGAAAACCTGGAATGATAGTGTGGTACGGCCGCTTGCCGGGCGCCAGGCAGTTGGGGTGTCCGGCCTGTAATGAAAAGTTGTTGCCCCGGTTGTGCAGGGCGATACCGGTGCCGGGCACGACTATGCCCGAGCCAAAGCCCATATAGTTGCTCTGGATCAGCGACACCATATTGCCTTCGCTGTCAGCGGTGCTTAGGTAAACGGTGCCGCCATTTGACGGGTCGCCCGGCATCGGCAGCGTGGCACGCTCGCCGATCAAGGCACGGCGCTCCCGGGCGTAGCCTTCAGAGAGCAGATCAGCGACTGAGACCCGCATGTGTGCCAGATCGGCAATATGCGCAAAACCATCGGCAAAGGCCAGCTTGATGGCCTCAATCTGCCGGTGATGCGTGATAAGTGAGTCACGCTCTGTGAAGTCAAAACCTTTGAGAATATTCAGCGCCATCAAGGCCACGAGACCGTGACCATTGGGCGGAATTTCCCAGACATCGTAGCCCCGGTAGTTGACGCTGATCGGCTGGCACCAGTCGACCTGGAAATCAGCCAGATCCTGCGTACTTAGATATCCCCCAGCCGCCTGGACACAAGCACTGATACGTTCGGCCAGCGGGCCACGGTAAAAACTCCCGGCGCCAGTGTCGGCAATCGACTGCAAAGTCTGGGCGTGGGCGCTGGAGCGCCAGATTTCACCAGCCACGGGCGCACGTTCGGGGGCAAAGGTGTCAAACCAGGCTTTGAAGTGATCGCCTTTGAGCTGCTTGCGGAACAGCTGGGTGGCCTGCTGCCAGGCAAAGGCCACCGACGGCGAAACCGGAAAGCCGTCTTGTGCCAGTTCAATCGCACCGGCCATGGAAGTTGTCAGGGGCAGGCGGCCAAAACGCGCCGCCAGCGCCGCCCACGCCGCCGGGGTGCCGGGCACGGTCACCGGCAGCGGTCCGTACTTGGGCACTTCGGTCAGGCCCTGGGCGGTCATTTTTTCAAGCGTCATGGCCTGCGGTGCTGGGCCACTGGCGTTCAGGCCATGCAACTGACCCTTGTGCCAGACCAGAGCAAAGGCATCGCCACCAATGCCGTTGGCACTGGGCTCCACGACCGTCAGTGCGGCGGCTGTCGCAATAGCGGCATCGATGGCATTGCCACCAGCCTGCAGTACTTGCAAACCTGCCTGGGCCGCCAGCGGTTGAGAGGTCGCGACCATACCGCGTTTGGCATACACCACATTGCGACGGGAAGCGTAAGGGTAGTTGAGAGCGTCAAAGTTGAGCATAAACAAGGACCAAGTTATTTTTGCCTGGGATCGAGTGCATCGCGCAGACCATCACCCAGCAGGTTGAAAGAGAGCACCAGTAAAAAGATGGACAGGCCGGGCCATAAAGCCATCCAAGGTGCGTTGTCCATATAATTTTTGGCCGTGTTGAGCATGCTGCCCCAACTCGGGTCAGGCGGCTGCTGCCCGAGTCCGAGAAAGGACAGGCTAGCTTCGGCAATGATAGCGGCAGCAATCGCCAGGGTAGACTGGACAATCAGCGGAGGTAGCACATTGGGCAGGATGTGCCGCAAGGCGATGCGCCAGTGGGGGTTGCCCACGGCCCGCGCCGCCTCGACATAGTCTTCGACTTTAATTACCATCACCTGGGCCCGGGTCAGACGGATAAAAACCGGCATGGCAGAGACGCCAATAGCGATCATGGCATTGCCCAGACTGGGACCCAGGAAAGCGGACAGCGCAATCGCCAAAATCAGGAACGGGACGGCCAGCATGGCGTCAGTAAAGCGTGAAATAAAGCTATCAGTCCAGCCCCCCACATAGGCTGCCAGCAAGCCGATGGGGACGCCCAGCGCCATTGAAATACTGACCGAGACCAAACCGGCCATGAGCGAGGCCCGCGTACCCCAGACCACACGGGACAGCACGTCGCGACCGAGTTCATCAGTACCAAACCAATACTGCAGACTGGGCGCCGCGCGGATCGCGCTCCAGCTGGTCGCAATCGGATCGTGGGGTGCGATGTTGGGCGCAAAGACGGCGATCAGAATAAAAAACAATACGACGACCAGACCGACCATAGCACCGCGGCGGCGCCACAGGCGACGCAAAGCACGTTGGGCAGGGGTGGCTTCACGCACCATGACGGGGGAACTCAATGCACTACTCATGGGCTAGCCTCGCAGACGCGGATTAACGTAAAAATAAGCCAGATCGGCCAGCAAGTTCAGCAGGATATAGGCACTTGCCGTGAACAACACCACGCCCTGCACCACGGCGTAATCACGATTAAAGACGGCATCAACAATCAACTTGCCAAAGCCCGGAATGGAAAACACCTGTTCGGTCAACACGGCGCCCGACAACAGCGCACCGAACTCCAATGCGCCAAGCGTGATGATCGGCGTCAGGGCATTGCGCAGTGCATGTTTAAGCACCACCGTGCGCTCGTCCAGCCCCTTGGCACGGGCGGTCCGTACATAGTCAGCGTTTAGCACTTGCAGCATGGAACTGCGGGTGTGGCGCATCAACACCGCGGCAATGCTGGTGCCCAAAACAAAAGCCGGCATGATCATGGCCGCCAGATTGGCTTTCAGGTCCTCGAAGGGACTAACATAACCCGAGGCCGGCAGCCAGCCCAACGACACAGAAAAAAGCAGAATCATCAGGATACCCAACCAGAAGTTCGGCATCGATAAACCCCATAAACCGATCATATTGGCCAGATAGTCCCAGGCCGAGTCCTTTCCCACGGCCGCGACGATACCGGCAGGAATCCCGATCACCAAGGCAATCAACATGGCCATGGAAGCCAGTTGCAAGGTGACGGGTAACTTTTCCTGAATCAATCCCAACACCGGCTGCTGGATGCGCAACGACTCCCCCAGATCACCTTGAAAAACCCCGGAAATCCAGTACACATAACGCACCGGCAAGGGCTCATCCAGGTGCATTTTCTTTTGCAAATAAGCAATCACTTCGGGATCCTGATCCTCGCCTGCAAGAATCATTGCCGCATCGCCCGGCAGCAGTTGTTGCAGACTAAAAATGATCAGCGTAACAAAGAAAATAGTAGGAATAATCGCGGCCAGCCGCTTGAGAAAATAATTCAGCATGGGGGCATTACATCTTCAAACCTTGCACTCGCACCAGACCATCAGGAATGCTGCGCAGCCCAGTCAGCGATTTGTTATGCGCCCAAAGCCAGTTGCGGTGGTAAAGATAAACGATCGGTACTACTTTGGCCGTTTCTGCGGCCAGCGTGGCAAATACCTTGATGCGTCCGGCTGTATCGAGTGTATTGCGTGAGCGGTTGAGTAGTTCATCCCACGCCGGACGGCACTCTCCGCTGTAGTTCAAAGGCTGATTACAGCCATAAAAACTGAACAGATTGCCATCGGGATCAACTCGACCACTCCAGGCCAAGATGTAAGCATCGAACTGACCCTTGTCAGCCAGATTCAACGAGGTGGCAAATTCAGTCGCCTGGATCTTCACGTTAAACCCGGCTTCCTTGGCCATGGCCTGAACCACTTGCGCCAGGCGCTGGGCATCTGACGTGGTGGGCGTCATCAGCGTAAAGGTCGGATTGGTCACGCCAGCCTCCTTGAGCAGCGCCTTGGCACGAGGAATATCACGT
>JBLHZH010000086.1:0-8152 GCA_047629695.1 Rhodoferax sp. | reverse complement strand
CAGCAGGCACCGGCGAGTTCCTTCAAACTCAGATCAGAGCGAGCCAGCAGCGGATGGCTGACCCGGACCACGGCACATTCGTATTCTTCCGACAAGGCCTCATAAACCAGGTCTGACTCATCTTGCTGCGGCAGCAGACGGGTAATCAAAAAATCCAGCTGACCGTTTTTGAGCCGTTTCAGCAAGCGGTTGTTAGTGTCGACCTCAATCCCTATGTTGAGTCTGGGTGCCTCGGCCTTGGTCAGGGCGATGACCTGGGGTACCAGCGTCATGGAGGGCGTGAGTATGACCCCGAGGTTGACCTGTCCCGACAGGCTGGCTTGTAGCGTGGCCAAGGCCGCTCAGCCTTGCGACAGGTTGGCCAGCGCCATCCGGACATGCCGAATCATAGTCTCGCCATAAAGCGTCGTCTGCATGCCGCGGGGCAGTCGCTCAAAGGACGGCACACCAAAAAGCGCTTCGATATCTTTTAGCATTTTGGAGGCGGCAGGCTGACTCATGTGGGTGGCTGTGGCCGCCTGGTGCAGGTTACGCGCTTCGTTCAGCGCCATCAGCAGCAGCATCTGGCGAGTTTTAAGCCGGGGTCGGGCTGACAGTGCCGTCTCTGAATCACTCATGGCGATGTCGATTTTTTCGGGTGCTGTGATGTTAAAAATTGTATTAATAAACCGTATTAATTTATTTGTATTGCATGCCAGGGGCTCCTTAACATTCGTTCAAAGCTCCGTCTTCAGAATGAAAGAAACAAGATGACTAATTCGAAAAAACGCCCGTTACGCTCGGCCGCCTGGTTTGGTAGCGCAGACAAAAACGGCTTCATATACCGTAGCTGGATGAAGAACCAGGGTATTCCCGACCACGAGTTTCAGGGCAAGCCGATCATTGGCACCTGCAACATCTGGTCCGAAAACAGCGTGTTGCGCAGCGGTTACCCGCAGCTTTACATTGAGCAGGTTTTGCAGGCGGATGAAGGCTGCGATTTCGACTTTCTGGTCGGCTGCCGCGGTGCCGCCGCACCCCGGCATTCACATTGAGGCGTGTATATGATTGCACTGACTCGCGCCCATTATGAGGGCGTCTTCCCGGGGGGGGCCACCACCTTCACATCCAGCGGCGAACTTGACCTCACCAGCCAGAAACGCGGCGTTGATTTCATGATCGACGCGGGGTCCAATGGTCTGTGTATTCTGGCCAACTCTCTCGAAGCAGTTTTTGCCTAGTGACGCGTTCAATACTTGAGCACGTCGCTTGTCGCGTGCCGGTGATCGTGGCCACAACCCACTTCAGCACCCAGATCTGCGCCGAGCGCAGTCAGCGCGCGCAGGCTCAGGGAGCCGCCATGGTGATGGTGATGCCGCCGTATCACGGTACAACCTGTCGGGTGTCGGAAGACTCTATTTACGCGTTTTACGCCGGGGTGTCGGAGGCGCTTGAGGTCCTCATCTTAGTTCAGGATGCGCCCGCCAGTGGCACCGTGCTGTCGGCCGCCTTCTTGGCGCGCATGGCGCGGGATATCCGTCAAGTGTCCTACTTCAAGATAGAGACGGCCAGTACCGCCACCAAATTGTGTGAATTGATTCGCCTTGGGAGCGCAGCGGTTGAAGGTCTGTGGGATGGTGAGGTGGCCATAACCCTACTACCCGATTTGGACCCGGGTGTCACCGGCGCCATGACCGGCGGTGCCTATCCCAGTGGCATCCGCTGGATTGTTGATGCCTATGCGTCCGGCCAGCGTGACGTTGCCATCGATCTCTACCAGCAATGGTTACCGCTGATCAATTATGAAAACCGGCAGGGCGGTATCTTGAATGCTAAAGCCCTGATGAAAGAAGGTGGTGTGATCGCTTGTCAGGCGCCGCGTCACTCTTGGCCTGAGATGGCGCCTGCCGCGCGTGCGGGCCTGATTGAAATCGCCAAACGGCTGGACCCGATGGTGTTGCGCTGGGGTCGATAGCTGGCTTCAGGTACTCAGGGAAAGTACCTATAAAAACACGGATTCAATCAGATGACAATGAAAGTTGTCATACAAATTTAGAGTTCTTTGGCTCAGCCACGTTGGAAATGCCATGGCATCCATGCCGGATGAATGGCCGCCAAAGAGCGCCTTGGAGGAAAGCCTTATGTTGAAAAAAGTCACCCCGGTTAACGGGTCTTGTCATATTGTGATTACCGGTGGTGCCGGCTTCCTGGGGGTACGCCTCGCCCGGGCGTTGCTGGCGCAGGGGCAGTTGTCGCTCGCGGGTGCTGCGCCCACAACCATCAGCCGTATCACCCTGGTGGACCGGGCGCCACCACCTGACGATTTGCAGGCCGATGCACGCGTCACCACCGTGCTAGGTGACCTGAACGTACTGCTTGAAAACAAGGCGACCGACACGCTCGTCGTGACTGCGCAGACCGCCCTGGTGTTTCATTTGGCTGCGGCCGTGAGTGGCGAGTGTGAGGCTGATTTTGATCTCGGCATGCGCAGCAATTTTGCCGCCACACTGGCCTTGCTGGAGGCCTGCCGCAGCCTGCAGACCCAGCCGATGCTGGTCTTTGCCAGCTCACTCGCGGTGTTTGGCGAGGCCCCGAGTCAGCCGCTGCCCGTCGCCATCGAAGACAACACCCTGCCGACGCCCCAAAGCAGTTATGGCATCCAGAAGTTCATGGCCGAGCAATTGGTGGCCGACTACACGCGCAAGGGCTTTGTTCAGGGCCGCAATGTGCGCCTGATGACGGTCAGCGTGCGCCCGGGTCGGCCCAATGGCGCTGCCTCAAGTTTTCTGAGCGGCATGATTCGTGAGCCGCTGGCCGGCATCCGGGCGGTCTGTCCGGTGCCGGCGGATGCGCCGGTGGCGTTGTCGTCACCCGCACGCACGGTGCAGGGACTGATCTGTGCGGCCGAGGTCAGTGACCAGGCCTGGGGTCCCCGCACCGGTCTCAATTTGCCAGCTCTGACGACGACGCCGGGCGAGATGGCGGCAGCACTTGAGCGGGTGGCCGGCTCCACGGCCACCGCGTTGATCGACTGGACGCCCGACTCCGCCATTCATAACATCGTCAAAACCTGGCCGGCCCGGATTCACTCGGTGCGTGCAAGTGGCCTGAACTTGTTTGCGGAGGAGAGTTTTGAAGACATCATTCGGGAATACATCAGGGAAAATCCCTACGCCATCAAGCCGTAGATCAGATGACAATAAGTTGTATGACAAATTCAATGCGGATCGGCAAATTGAACACTTGCCAAACCGTCATTTTTTTCAAACCGAGGAGATATTTAATGAAATTAAGCAAACTGGTTATTGGCCTGTCTTTGGTCGTGGGTTTTATGGGTACTGCCGTGGCACAGACCACCATGCGGATTAATATTTCCATTGCCCAAAATTCCCACCAGGGCATTGCCATTGACACCTTCGCCAAGGCTGTAGAAGCGGGAACCGCTGGGCGCTATAAGGTTGAGACGTTTTACTCGGGCTCGCTCGGTGGTGAGCGCGAATCCATCGAGTCTGTGCAACTCGGTACCCAGGCGCTGACGTTCAGTTCCTCCGGCCCGATTCCGAACTTTGTACCGGCAACTAAAATTCTCGACATTCCTTTCTTGTTTCGTGACAAAGCCCATGCACGTGCCGTGCTGGACGGTCCGATCGGCCAGGAAATGCTGGGTCAGTTCGACTCCAAGGGCTTCAAGGCGCTGGCCTGGGGCGAGAACGGCATTCGCCACATGACCAACAGCAAGCGTCCCGTCGTCACGCCGGATGACCTCAAGGGGCTAAAAATGCGGACTATGGAAAATCCGGTTCACGTTGCCGCTTACAAGGGCTTGGGTATCGTGACGACACCGATGGCTTTCCCGGAGGTGTTCACCGCTTTGCAGCAGGGCACGGTCGATGGACAGGAAAACCCTCTGTCGGTGATCATGGCGTCCAAGTTCGATCAGGTACAAAAGCACATCACGCTGACGGGCCACGTTTATTCGCCAGGTATCTTTCTGATGAACAAGGCCATGTTTGAGCAGCTCAGCGCGGCTGACAAGACCGTTTTCCTGGACGCTGCCAAAGCAGGTGTCAAGGCGAACCGCGCCCGTGTAGACGAGGATGATGCCAAGGGTGTGGCTTACCTGCGCGAAAAAGGTATGAGTGTGGTCGAGAACGTGGACAAGACCAAGTTCCTCGCCGTTCTCGCGCCGGTTTATGCAACATTTGAAAAGCAGTTTGGCAAGGCCAATATCGAAAAGATTCGCGACTACAAGTGATCGCCACTGATTTGTAGCTTTTAACGCCCGAAGCTTCTGCGTATTCGGGCGTTTTTATTTAATTTTCAATTTCGGACTGCTGTTGTAATGAAAGAGAAATTTCTTCAACTGGAGCGTTGGACGAGCCAAATAGCTTTGCTCGCCGCCTGTGCCATGCTGCTGGTGTCAGCGAGCTTGGGCATGTTCCAGATCATCACCCGATTTGTGCTCGAAATACCGGCCGAATGGACTGAGGTGCTGGTTCGTTTCAGCCTGATCTGGATGGTATTTCTGGGTATTCCGATGGCCTTTCGACAGGGTGCCATGGTCAGCGTCGATGTGCTTTACCGTTGGAGTCCGCCGCGTATGCGCCGGTTTCTGGATTGGGTTGTAGCCCTCGCTGCACTGGCCTTGATTGGCGTCATCATCTGGTGGGGCTGGGATTACGCAGTGCGCGGCCGGGTGCAAACCATGGCTGGCCTGGAAAGTTTATCCATGTTTTGGGCCTATCTGGCTCTACCGGTGGGTGGCGTGTTCAGCGTCATCAGCATCATTGGCAACCTGCTGGATCCCCAGCGCCTTGAATTGGAAACCGCCCAATGACCGCAGTCATGTTAACCACAATGGTGCTGTGCTTTGCACTCACCGTTTCCGTGGCCGTGTCTATCGGACTGGCCTCCATCATGGGCATTCAGGCGACCAACGCCCATATGCTGATCTCGGTTAAGGAGATGTTCAACGCGATCAATAAATTTCCTTTAGCCGCCATCCCCTTTTTCATTTTGGCCGGCAACATCATGGAGCGTGGCGGTATTTCCCGCCGCCTGGTGGAGTTTGCCAAGAGTCTGGTGGGCGGCGTACAGGGCGGCCTGCCTATGGCCTGTGTATTGACCTGCATGATTTTTGCAGCGGTCTCTGGCTCTTCGGTCGCCACTACTTTTGCCATTGGCACGATCCTGATTCCCGCCCTTATTAAACACGGCTATCCAACACCTTGGGCGGCTTCTCTGCAAGCCACCAGCGCCGAGTTGGGGGTCATCATTCCACCGTCGATCCCGCTGATTCTGTATGGCGTCAGTGCCGAGGTTTCTATTGGTGAGCTGTTTGTTGCTGGCTTCGGTCCAGGCCTGCTGATCAGTGGTGCCCTGATGCTGTTTGTCTGGGTTATCTGCAAGATCAAGGGCTGGGGCAAGAATGACGGTGATGGCCGTCTGTCGGTCGGCAAGGCGACCTGGAAAGCCGGCTGGGCCCTGTTTATGCCAGTCATCATTTTGGGCGGTATTTACGGTGGCGTTTTTACGCCGACCGAGGCCTCGGCGGTGGCCGTGTTTTATGCGCTGATAGTAGGTTTGCTGATTCACCGTGAAATAAAACTCCCTGATCTCTACATAATTTTGCGTAAATCAGTGTTGTCATCGGCGGTGATCATGTTCATCATTGCCAATGCCGGCTTGTTTGCGTTCCTGATCACGCGAGCTGGCGTACCAGAGGCGATTGGTATCTGGTTGCAGGAGGTGCTGCAGTCACCGGTCTATTTTCTGCTCGGTGTTAATGCGGCCCTGTTCTTTATCGGCATGTTCATTGAAACCGGTGCCGCCATCATTGTGCTGGCGCCCATTCTGGTACCAGTTGCCATGCATTTTGGTATCGACCCAGTACATTTCGGCATGGTGATGGTGGTGAATCTGGCACTGGGCATGATCACGCCGCCGTTTGGCGTGAACTTGTTTGCGGCTTGTACGGTGGCGCGCATCTCGTTGGACAGAATGGTCAAGGATCTGATTCCGTTCATACTGGTGATCTTGGGCTGCCTGATGATCATCTCCTATGTGCCCTGGATTTCGCTGGTACTACGCGATCTGCTTTATGCAAGATAAGGGCGCCGGCCAGTTCAAACCTGGCACCCCCGGCGCCTATCTTTCGGATCAGGTGGCGCAGACGCTGGCCATCGAGATTCGGACCGGGCGACTTGCCGCCGGCGACAAGTTGCCAACCGAGGCGGCGCTGGTGGCGCAGTTCTCCGTCAGCCGCACGGTCGTTCGCGAAGCCGTGTCGCGACTCAAGTCGTTAGGGCTGGCGGATTCAAGGCAGGGCAGTGGCGTCTATGTCAAAGCGCCGGGTTTTTCTCCTCTCAATTTTGATGCCAAGTCAGCGGTTTCCAAGCAGGCCGTGATCCAGATGGTGGAGGTGCGCCGGGCGTTGGAGGCCGAGGTGGCCGGCCTGGCCGCGCAGCGTCGTACCCAGGCGGATATCAAACGTATTCGCCAGTCGATCGCGCTGCTTGACAAGGCGGTGTTGGCTGGCGGTGATGGTGTTGACCAGGACGTGCAATTCCACCGGGCTATTGCGGAGACGGCGCGCAACCCCTTTTTGATTGGCACGCTGGAATACCTGGGGCAGTTCCTGCAGGGCGCCACCCGTGTAACCCGTGCCAATGAAGCGCGACGCACTGACTTTGCGCGCCAGGTCTGCGATGAGCACCAGGCCATTTTTTCAGCCATTGAAGCGGCGGATGCTCCGCTAGCCCGTCAGGCCGCAGCGCAGCACATGAACAACGCCATCTTGCGCATTGAGCAGGCCGACCCCGCTTTCTGGCAGCAGGCCGGGGTGCAACTGGCAACGCCCCTAGTGGCCGGGTTGTCACTGAAAAAGATACGGAAAGATCAACCCCTACAAATGAACGGAGACAAGTTATGACAACCACAGTAGGCGTTATTGGCCTGGGCGCCATGGGCAGCGGCATGGCGCGCTCGCTGCGTCGCCATGGCCACCAGGTCTATGTATTTGATGTGCGCAGCGAGGCCGCCCAAGCCTTTGCTGCCGAGGGCGGTGTGGCCTGCGTGACGCTGGCCGAGCTGGGCGCGAAGTGCCCGGTGGTGGTGTCCGTCGTGGTGAACGCGGCGCAGACCGAGAGCCTGTTGTTTGGCGAGGGCGGTTGTGCTGCCGCCATGCCGCGTGGCAGCGTGTTTGTGATGTGTTCCACGGTCGACCCCAACTGGTCGATTGCGCTCGAAGCACGCCTCGCCGCGCTGGGTATTTTGTATATCGACGCGCCGATCTCTGGCGGTGCCGCCAAGGCCGCCAGCGGCGAGATGACGATGATGACCGCCGGTACGCCCGAGGCCTATGCCGCCGTGGACACCTTGCTGGACGCGATGGCCGCCAAGGTCTACCGGCTGGGCGACCGTGCCGGGGCTGGCAGCAAGGTCAAGATCATCAACCAGCTGCTGGCCGGCGTGCACATTGCCGCTGCCGCCGAAGCTATGGCGCTGGGGTTGCGCGAGGGTGTGGATGCCGCTGCGCTGTATGAGGTTATCACCCACAGTGCGGGTAACAGCTGGATGTTCGAGAACCGTATGACCCATGTGCTGAGCGGCGACTACACACCGCTGTCGGCGGTGGATATTTTTGTCAAGGATCTGGGATTGGTATTGGATGTGGCGCGTGCCACCAAGTTTCCGCTTCCCTTGTCCAGCACCGCGCACCAGATGTTCATGCAGGCCTCTTCAGCCGGCTTTGCCCGCGAGGATGACAGCGCCGTGATCAAGATATTTCCCGGCATTGAGTTGCCCAAAAAGTTATGAGTAAAGTCGTTTTAGGCTGTATTGCCGATGACTTTACCGGTGCCACCGATCTCGCCAACAACTTGGTGCGCGCCGGTATGCGCGTGGTACAGGCCATGGGCGTGCCGGGGCAGTCGCTCGATGCAGACGCGGACGCAGTGGTGGTAGCGCTCAAGTCGCGTACTTTGCCGGTGGATCAGGCTGTGTCTCAGTCGCTGGCGGCGTTGCGCTGGCTGCAGGCGCAGGGCGCACAGCAAATCTATTTCAAGTACTGCTCTACCTTTGACAGCACGGCACAAGGCAACATCGGGCCCGTGACCGAAGCGTTGATGGCGGCTTTAGGCTGTGACTTCACTATCGCCACGCCCGCTTTTCC
>JBLHZH010000085.1:0-8234 GCA_047629695.1 Rhodoferax sp. | reverse complement strand
AGAGGCGTCAATCTCCAGGTCAAATACATCGATATTGGCAAAATTTTTGTACAGGACCGCTTTGCCCTCCATCACCGGCTTGGCCGCCAACGGGCCGATGTTGTCCTGTCCCAGCCCCGCCGAGCCGTTGGTGATCACGGCCACTAAGTTACCCAGGTTGGTGTACTTTAAGGCGGTGCTGGGGTCTTTGACAATCTCTTCGCAGGGGGCTGTAACCGCAGGCGAGTAGGCCAGCGCCAGATCATGTGGGTTGATCAACTGCTTGCTTGTTGTAATTGCCTGTTTGCCTGCCACCGGGTATGTGTGATGGTCCAGCGCAGCCTGGCGCAGTTGGGTTTGTCGATTGGAATCTGTGCACATGGGCAGTCTTTCTGCCGCTGGTTCGGCGCTTAAGTCTTCAGCCGGTCACACACCGGAACTCTGGTCTGCGTCAGGTACAAAGCATCAGAGACGTAACCGTTAACGATATTAGTCACTAATTTTTTCATGAATTTTGATATATAGTAAAACATATAGTTATAGATAAATTATAAATGCTTTTAATACATATTAAATGTTATTAACATTACTCTGTTGTGGAAACACGCTATGGAGCTAAAAACTGCACGCCTGACGGTGCTTATCGATCCAGCCAAGAAAAAAGCTCTGGAAGTGCTGTGCGCACGACAGGATGTCACGCCTTCAGAGGTGGTGCGCCGCCTGATTCGAGATTATTTGATAGAACACGACGTGACTTTTGTGCCTAGCGGTCAAGCTGAAGCGAACAGAGATTGTTGACTGATCGTTGTCTTTGCGAGGCAGTAAGTCACGATATGCCATGACGCTACGGGATGGCAGCGTTTTGTTTGCAACGGCGAAGCTTATAACTCGAATGGTTCTAACGAATACCAACCTTCAGCTTAATTAGTCCGTTCGTACCGACAAAACTTGCTCAGAAAATGACCTGAAAAGCCTTAAGGAATTGATGTGAGACAACGTCAACGTTGTGCGATTTCATGTGGCCAGGGATGGCTGAACTGGATCAATCAGCGTTTCATAGTATTCAAACACGTGGCAGCTTTTGGCCCAATGTGGATTGGTGGACTTGCGGTCGCCGACTCCGATCACCGTGCACCCGGTAGCCCTGATTTTTTGCGCTAATGGCATGAAGTCGCTGTCGCCGCCCACAATCACCACCGTGCCAATATGTGCAAAGCGCGCTAAATCTTCACAGGCGTCCAGGCAAAGCCGGATGTCAGCGCCATTTTTGGCCGATGCACCAGGTGGAAACAACTGAATTAGCTCCAGTGCGCCTTGTAGCAAGGCTTCGCGGTAGCGACCAAAAAACTGCCAGTTGCAATAAGCGCGGTTGATGGCAATCGGGCCCAGCGTGGCGGCCATACGCATGATGGCCGCCACATCGATCAGCGGCTCTTGCGCCTTAAAACGACCATCTGGCTTGTTGTAAGAGCCTTCGCCCCAGCGTGCCTCTGACAGACTGGCATGCAGATTTTCAAAATCCCAATAGAGGGCGACTGATTTTTTTTCGGGTGAAGTGCTTGGGTTCAATGGGTCTTCTCGGCGCGTGATAACCGCCCATGCTAACCGGATTGGCCGTTGCGATGGCGGTTGGTAATTTCTCAAAATCCTCAAAGTTTGCCAGCAAAGCATCAATCACAGCGGCGTCAAAGTGTATGCCAAGCTGGACCGTCATATGGTCATATGCTTTTTCAAAAGTCTAGGCCGCCTTCTGGACCGCACCGAAAACAGGGCGTCAAAGACGTCGGCAATGGCCCTCAGGCGGGTTGCTAGTGGAATGGCTTCGCCAATCAGACCATCTGGGTAGCCGCTGGTATCCCATTTTTCATAGTGCCAGTGGGCAATTTCTCTGACCATCGTTAAAAAGCTAAGGCTGTCTGGATGTCTTGTCCCGCCACTTCAATGGCCTCGCTGCCCAGTTCGGCATGGGTTTACATGGTGGCTCATTCCTAGGGGTGAGCGTGCTGATTTTTAGCTGAATACGGTCAGAAATACCAACTTTACTGATGTCGTGTGGTGGTAAAGAACGCGCCAACAGATCAATGTAATGCGGCGCCAGCGTCGAGGCAAACCGTGGATGTTGACACAAAGCCAGCGCCAGTCGCTCGACATAGCCCTGGGCGCGCCGGATGTGGTTGCCTTTTCCAGGCCACGCGTTTCCGCTAGATGTGCCAGGGCGCGAATGCTGACCTGCTGGGTCTGGTCGTTCTCAGCCATACGCCAGGTCACCATGGCTTCCCGTGACGTATTCCAGTCCTGCAACCAATCGCGCGCCTGCTTCGCCTGGCGCTGGGTCAGTACCCGGGCCAGCATCACGGCTGGAACGATGGGTTCGGTGATGTAGTCGGCTGCGCTCAGTTGCAGGCCCCGCTCCTTATCACCGAAACTGGTCAGCGAGGTCATGAACATGACGGGGATTTTGTGTGCCAGCAGGTCCTCTCGCCGCTTGGTCAGCACGGCAAAACCGTCCATACCGGGCATCATTACGTTGAGCAAAATCAAATCGGGCTGGGCAAGTTGCGGGCAATGTGCAGCCCCTGCTCGCCTGACGTGGCCGCCAGCACGCGGTACAGCGGGCGTAGCAACTCCCCCAACACCAACAGGTTGTTAGGTGAATCGTCAATAATCAGAAGGCTGGAACGAGGAACGTTTGCTATGTGGGTTCAACGTGTGTAGATAGGTCAAAAACGTTGTCTTAAGTGGCCGCTACAGCTAGTAGCGTGATCTGTCGCAACTCGCTACCATTTGATTCTTGACGCTCTCCGCTTGTCTCAGCCAGCGCAGCACGGCAATCCATGGGGTTATGGATTGCCGTGCTTTGCAAAGACCGGATGAGTATGGCTGTTACGGCCTTCAGTTGCGCGCGGGTGTGCCGTTGGCGCGGTAGTAGGGTATGTCAACTCGTGGCAGAGGCGTTCGGCTACGAACCATATCGGCTATTTTTTCGGCCATCATGATGGTGGGGGCGTTCAGATTGCCACTCACAATCTCCGGCATGATGGAGGCGTCCACCACCCGTAAGCCGGTGAGCCCATGGACGCAGCCGGCGCCGTCCACCACTGCCATGTCGTGATAGCCCATAGCGTTGCTGCAGGCTGGGTGATAGGCGGTTTGCGCATACTGGCGCACAAAGTTATCGAGTTCGGCATCCGTTTGCAGGTCTTGACCGGGTGTGATTTCACGGCCGGCAAATTTGCTTAGCGCAGGCTGGCGAATAATCTCGCGGGTGATGCGTAGGCCGGCCCGAAATTCACGCCAGTCCTGCTCCGCGGACATGTAGTTGAACAAGAGGCTCGGATGCTGGTGCGGGTCTTTGCTTCTGACCTGTACCCGGCCCCGACTGGGTGAGCGCATTGAACCCATATGGGCCTGAAAGCTGTGGACTCTGATTGGGTTGCTGCCGTTGTAGTTGATGGCGACCGGCAAGAAGTGGTATTGAATATTGGGCCACTCGAAGCTGTCATCGCTGCGAATAAAACCGCCCGCTTCAAACTGGTTACTGGCGCCAATACCCTGATTCAAGAACAGCCATTCGGCGCCGATTCGGGGCTGGTTCCAGACCTTCAGAGCGTCCACCAGCGAGACCGGCTGCAGGCATTCGTATTGCTGATACACCTCTAGATGGTCTTGCAGGTTGGCGCCGACGCCGGGCAAGTCGTGCACCAGCGGAATGTTGAGTTCTTGCAGTAAAGCCGCCGGACCGACGCCGGAGCGTTGCAAAATTTGCGGTGAGGCAATCGACCCGGCGCACAGCAGCACTTCGCGCGTAGCGTGCACGCTGTGTTCTTGCCCACCCTGCAGGTAAGCCACACCGATGGCGCGTTGCCCGGCAAACAAGATGCGATGAGTGAGGGCCTGGGTGGCGATGGTCAGGTTGGGTCGCTGGCGCGCCAGATCCAGATAGCCGCGTGCCGTGCTGGCGCGTCGGCCCTCCGGCGTGGTGGTGCGGTCCATCGGGCCAAAGCCCTCTTGTTGAAAGCCGTTCAGGTCGTCAGTGCGCGGATACCCGGCCTGCACGCCGGCGTCCACCATGGCTTGAAACAGCACGTTATTGCCCGCTTTGGGGGTAGTGACACTGAGCGGGCCGGCATCGCCGTGGTAGTCGTTGCCACCAATGTCGCGGGTCTCGGCTTTTTTGAAGTAGGGCAAACAGTCCAGATAAGACCAGTTTTCCAAGCCCTCATGTTGGGCCCAGCCGTCGTAGTCCAGCGCATTGCCCCGGATGTAGCACATGCCGTTAATCAGCGAGGAGCCACCCAGGCCCTTGCCGCGTCCGCATTCCATGCGCCGGTGGTTCATATGCGGCTCGGGGTCGGTCTCATAGGCCCAGTTGTAACGCTTGCCCTGCAGCGGAAAGGCCAGCGCGGCTGGCATCTGGGTGCGAAAGTCCAGCCGGTAATCGGGTCCGCCCGCCTCCAGCAGCAGCACGCGCACGTCCGCGTCTTCGGTCAGTCGGGTCGCCAGCACGTTACCGGCCGAGCCGGCGCCGATGATGATGTAGTCGTAGTCTTGTTGTTTTTGCATATCGTCTTTTTAAAACACCGAGTTAAAGGTCCCCAATTCAACTTGAATTGATTTGTTGCGGGTGTAGTGCCGCAGCGTGTCCAGGCCATTTTCGCGGCCGATGCCTGACTGTTTGTAGCCACCCACCGGCATCTCGGGCGCCGACTCGCCCCAGGTATTGATCCAGCAAATGCCGGCCTGCAATTGGTGAATTACCCGGTGGGCACAGCTCAGGTTCTCGGTGATCACGCCGGCGGCCAGGCCGTAAGGGGTGTCGTTGGCGCGGCGAATCACTTCGTCCTCGGTGTCAAACACCAGAATACTCATGACCGGACCAAAGATCTCTTCACGCACAATTTTCTGATCATCCCGGCAGTCGGTAAACACGGTGGGCTGCACATAGGCGCCACGGGCAAACTCAGGCCCCAGCACGCGCTCGCCACCAATCAGCAAGCGGGCACCTTCGGCCTGACCGCTCGCGATGTAGCGCAGCACGTTATCCAGGTGCGCCAGACTCACCAGCGGGCCAAAGTTGGTGCTCAGGTCCAGCGGGTTGCCCAGACGGATACGGCGCACGCGCTCTAAAATTTTCGCCTCAAACGCGGCCTTGACGGCGCGCTGTACAAACACACGGGTGCCGTTGGTACAGACCTGGCCCGTGCTGTAAAAGTTGGCCATCATGGCGACATCGGCGGCGCGGTCCAGATCGGCGTCGGCAAACACAATCAATGGCGATTTGCCGCCCAGCTCCAGCGTCACCTCCTTGATCGTGCTGCTGGCGCTGGCCAGTATTTTTTTGCCCGTTGCCGTGCCGCCGGTAAACGATATTTTCTCAATGCCGGGGTGTTCGGTCAGCCAGGCACCCACCGTGCTGCCGCTGCCGTTCAGTACATTGAAGACGCCGTTGGGCAAACCAGCTTGGGTGTAGATTTCTGCCAGTCGAAGGGTCGAGAGCGGGGTGACCTCGCTCGGTTTGAAAATCATGGCATTGCCTGCGGCCAGCGCAGGAGCCGACTTCCACAAGGCAATTTGAATCGGGTAGTTCCAGGCCCCAATGCCCGCCACCACGCCCAAGGGCTCGCGCCGGGTGTAAACAAAAGAGCTGTCTCGCAGGGGGATTTGCAGACCTTCAATCGCGGGCACCAGGCCGGCGTAATACTCCAGCACATCGGCGCCGGTCACGATGTCGACGGCACTGGTTTCCGAGAGCGGTTTACCGGTGTCCCGAGTTTCGAGTTCGGCCAGTTCATCGTTGTGTTGGCGCAAAAGATCGACCGCCCGGTGCAACACCCTTGACCGCTGCATAGCGGTAAATGCCACCCATTCAAGTTGCCCTTGCCGGGCATTGAGGACGGCGCGGTCGACGTCTGCTTTTGAGGCACTTTGCACCTCGGCCAGTACCTCGCCGGTGGCCGGGTTGAGGGTCTGGAAGGTGTCGCCACTGGTGGCATCCACGAGACGGCCATCAATGTAAATTTGTTGTTGTTTGAATTCAGGCATATTCTTCCTCTCTGTACTTTAAAAATTTAGCCCATGGCCTTACCGAGTAGGGCGTGGTAGAGCTCGCTATCGCCCAGAATTCCGATGATGCGGGGGGTGTTATCGTTTTCCTGTAGCAGCAATTTGCTACCAGTCTGGTGGCGAATCTGCAGTACCTCGCGCATGCCGGTTTGGGCGCTGACCAGGGTCGGACAATGCTTCAGGATCTCTATCGGTTGGCCCGTGGTCCAGCTTTGCAGTGGCAGGTTCTCTGTGCCTTTGCGCGCGCTTGTAATCTGCTCGTTGACGTCCAGCCTGAACCAGGCATCGCTGCTGGGATCCAGACAAAGTTCGCCGTTTAGGGGCGTGCAGTCCGACAGCGCGCGCATCAGGCTGCGTCCAGTTAGTACGTTGAGCGGGTTGGTGTGGGCCACAAACATACGCACGTAATCATTGGCCGGGTTGAGCACAATGTCTTCGGGCTTGTCGTACTGAACGATACGCCCGCCCTTCATGATGGCAATGCGGTTGCCCAGTTTGAGTGCCTCATCCAGATCGTGACTGACAAAGACAATGGTCTTGTTCAACTGGCGCTGCAAGGCCAGCAATTCGTCTTGTAGGCCTTGGCGAATCAGCGGATCAAGGGCCGAGAAAGGTTCGTCCATAAGCAGGATGTCGGCATCCATCGCCAGGGCGCGGGCGAGACCGACGCGCTGCTGCATGCCTCCCGATAAAGCATCAGGGCGTTTGTGGCGCCATTGCGTCAGGCCCACCAGCTCCAGTTTTTCATCCGTTAGTTTTTTACGCTCGGCGCTGGCGCGGCCTTGCATTTCCAGGCCAAAGCTGATGTTTTCCTGAACGGTGAGCCAAGGCATCAGCGCAAATTTTTGAAACACCATGGCGATACGCTGGGTGCGCATGGCTTTGAGGGTGGCAGCCGAGCAGGTCGCAATATCCACCTCGACACCTTCGTGCTTAATCAGCAAACGGCCCCGGCTGACATGGTTGAGGCCGTTGATGCAGCGCAGCAAGCTCGACTTGCCGGAGCCGGACAAGCCCATGAGCACGCAAATTTCGCCTCGCTCGATGCTGAGATTGGCATCTTGAACTCCCACAATCAACCCAGTTTTTTTAAAAATCTCATCACGCGTCAAGCCCTGGTCCAGCAACTCCAGTGCTTCTTTTGGGCTGTCAGAAAAGACCACATCAACGTTTTCAACACGAATCATGCTCATGCAGCCTCCAGTTTAGTTTGGGGCTTTTTGCAGACCCGATCCAGAATAATAGCCAGCAGCACAATCGCCAGGCCCGCCTCAAAACCGAGTGCGATGTCAGCCGTGTTCAAGGCCCTCACCACGGGCTTGCCCAACCCATCGGCGCCGACCAGCGCGGCGACGACCACCATAGAGAGTGACAACATGATGCATTGGGTGATGCCGGCCGAGATACTGGGCATGGCATGTGGCAGTTCAATGCGTGTCAGCAGTTGCCGTCGTGAGCAGCCAAAGGCCTTGCCGGCATCCATGAGCTCCGCTGGCACATCGCGTATGCCCAGATAGGTCAGGCGAATTGGGGCCGCTACGGCAAATACTACCGTCGAGATCAGCCCCGGCACCACGCCCAGACCAAACAGGGTCAGTGTGGGAATCAGGTAAACAAAGGTCGGCACCGTTTGCATCAGGTCAAGTACCGGTTGCATCACCGCATAGAAGGTGGGTTTGTGTGCAGCAAAGATGCCCAGCGGTACGCCGATCAGCACGCAAACCAGTGTGGCAAACAGCACCTGGGCCAGTGTTTCCATGGTCTCTTGCCAATAGCCCAGGTTGAGGATCAGTAAAAAGGACAACATGCAAAACAGGGTCAGTCCCCAGCGACGCTGAATCAGGTGGGTCAGCAGGCCAAACAGGCCGATCAGTGCCAGCGGGTTGAACCAGGTCAGGCCCTGGATGGCACCTCCGATCAAGAAGGCCAGAGCGTCAGAAAAGGCGTCAAAGTAATCGGCACCGACGAAGGTGAGCCAATCAAGAAAGTCAGCAATCCACTGACCCAGAGGAATTTTTTGAGTTGTCAGCATGCTGGCAATCTGGCTTATTGCGCCAGTTGGGCTTTAACCACGGCGAGGGCCGGTTGGCCGTCACGGCTCACCACGTTGTTCAGCCAGGCGTCCAGCACTTGGGGGTTGGCTTTGAGCCAGGCTTGCGCAGCAACGTCTGGGCGTTGGTTGTCGTTGAGTA
>JBLHZH010000084.1:0-8248 GCA_047629695.1 Rhodoferax sp. | reverse complement strand
CCCTGACTTCAAAGTGGCGCGCTTTAACGACGGCGTGGAAGACATTCGCGACCTGAAAGAGGGCATGGTGCTGGAGGGCACGGTGAGCAACGTTGCTGCCTTTGGCGCGTTTGTCGACCTGGGTGTGCATCAGGACGGTTTGGTACATGTGAGTCAGTTAAGCCACAAGTTTGTAACTGATGCCCGCGAGATTGTCAAAACCGGTGACATCGTTAAGGTCCAGGTGGTCGAGGTCGATGTTGCCCGCAAGCGCATTGCCCTGAGTATGAAGCTGGGCGCGGCGCCAGCCCGGCGCGACAGCGCCGGCGACAATCCGCGCGGCCGCTCGAGGGGACAGGGGCCGTCACCAATCGTGGCTGCGCCGCAAGCCAATGCCATGGCTTCTGCCTTTGCCAAGCTCAAGGGGCCTAGTCGCTAAAACATCCATGTGCCCTCGTCTCTGTGAGGTTTCAGAGACGAAGTTAGTTTGCTGTGCCAAGCCTCTAAATAACTGTCTACGGTGCGTCGTTAACGGCGTAGCATCAACCGATGCAGACTGCCCCGCACCCCAACGCAGGAATGGTCCGGATGATTGTTCCGGTTTTGTTGGGGTTCTTGGCGGGCTCCGCACTGCAACTTCAACAGGCCACGCTGTTTCCCGGGTTTGTTTATGGGTTGATGGTACTCGCGGCCGTCCTGCTGTGGCTTGGTTCGATGCGGGTGCGACGGGTCTATGGTGGACCTGTGGTGATGGCGACACTGGCCTTGGCAGTGCTGGCTTTTGGGTTGACCGGTCTGCGCGGTGCCGCATTTTTAGAACATGCGCTGGATGCCGGTCTGGAGCAGCGTGATGTGACGGTAGTCGGCGTGGTGGCGGCCATGCCGCAGCAAAGTGTGACTGGCGCGCGCTTCCAATTTGACGTCGAATCTGCCTGGCTGGCTGGTCAATCCGTGCGTTTGCCACCCCGCATCCAGCTGAGTTGGTATGCCGGCAGTTTTGGTTTTAGCCCCGATGCAGCGCAAGCCGATGCTTTGCTGCGTGCGCCAGGTCCGGTTCAGGCTGGCGAGCGCTGGCAACTGACCGTGCGCCTGAAAGCCCCTCATGGCGGCAGCAATCCTTTTAGCTTCGATTTTGAATTATGGCTATGGGAGCAGGGTATTCAAGCTACCGGTTATGTGCGTACCGGGCCAAAAGACCCGCCACCGCTGCGGTTGGCGCAAACGGTCTGGCATCCGGTTGAACAGTTGCGTCAACGGGTTCGGGCGCAGATTTACCAGGACGTGGCAGAGCGGCGTTATGCCGGTTTGATTGCGGCGCTGGTGCTGGGTGATCAAAACGCTATCGAACGGTCTGACTGGGCTGTTTTTCGCACCACCGGCGTGGCGCATTTAATGTCTATTTCGGGCTTGCATGTGACGATGTTTGCCTGGTTGGCGGCGCTATTCGTTGACTGGCTGTGGCGCCGCTCGGAGCGTCTGTGCCTGTGGCTTGCAGCGCCCAGTGCCGCCTTGGTCGGTGGCGTCTTGCTGGCGGTGGCCTACGCTCTGTTCAGCGGTTGGGGTGTGCCTTCGCAGCGCACCGTATTGATGCTGGCGGTTGTGGGCCTGTTGCGTCTGTCGGGTAAGCAATGGCCTTGGCCTTGCGTTTGGTTACTGGCCTGCGTAGCGGTCGTGGTGCTCGATCCCTGGGCCTTGCTGCAAGCCGGGTTCTGGCTCAGTTTTGTCGCGGTGGGCGTGCTGTTTGCCAGCGATTCAGGGGCTGGCAGGGTGCGTCCGCCTCGCGCCAAAGACCGCCTCCTGGCCCTGTTTCGTGAGCAATGGGTGATCACACTGGCTTTGACGCCGTTGACCCTGCTGCTGTTTGGTCAGGTCTCGCTAGTGAGTCTGGTGGCCAATGCACTGGCGATTCCGCTGGTCACTTTGGTTATCACGCCGCTGGCGATGCTGGGAATTTTTCTGGCACCGTTATGGTATTTGTCGGCGTTGGTGATGGCGGCAGTGGTTTGGTATTTGCAACTTCTGGCAGCGCTGCCCTTTTCTACGATTTTTATCGCACAAGCCCCTATATGGGTAGGGGCAGCAGGCGTTGTTGGCGGCTTGTTGTTGACCCTGCAATTGCCAATGCCTCTGCGCATGATGGGTTTACCTCTGTTAATACCGGTGTTGTTATGGCAAGCACCGCGGCCCCCGGTTGGGCAGTTTGAGTTGCTGGCCTCCGATATCGGGCAGGGCAGCGCTGTTTTGGTGCGTACCGCAAAGCACGCCCTGTTGTATGACGCGGGGCCACGTTTTAGTGCCACCAGCGATGCTGGGGATCGCGTTTTGGTGCCGTTGTTGCGGGCGCTTGGGGTTTCGCTGGACCGGGTGGTGCTGAGTCACCGGGACAGCGATCACGTCGGTGGCGCCCTGGCTGTGCTGGGCGTGCACCGGCAAGCCGACTTGCTGAGCTCCATAGAAGACGACCATGAACTGCAGACCGTACGTCCGGCAACCCGCTGTATGGCGGGGCAGCAATGGCGCTGGGATGGGGTAGCGTTTGAGGTGCTGCATCCTCGCAACAGTGACTATGCGATGGGTCTGTCACCCAATGCCATGAGCTGTGTGTTGCGAATTTCCAACGGGGTGGTTACGGCATTGCTGACCGGCGACATCCCGCGAGCGCAAGAGGCGCGACTGCTCAATGACGGTGCCCAGTTGCTGGCCAATGTGTTGCTGGTGCCGCACCATGGGAGCAAAACCAGCAGCAGCAGCGCTTTTCTGGATGCCGTACAACCGCAGATTGCTTTGGTGCAGGCGGGTTACCGCAACCATTTTGGTCATCCTGCAGAACCTGTTTTGGTGCGTTATGCCGAGCGTTCTATTGTTATCGTTGATTCACCTCATTGTGGTGCGGCGACTTGGCAATCCTGGCAGCCGAAAATTGCGTTATGTCAACGATTACAAGTGCTTCGATACTGGCATCATCGACTACCCTGTCACTAGCGCTTATTGAGGTTGGCGCAAAGCTTGCTAATGAGAAACAACGAAAGAAAACGTTCATGCATAAATTCGACGAAATGTATACCCAGTTGCCTTACGAGTTTTTCACTAAGGGGGCAAAAATTCGTGAACATTACAAAATCTATGACGAGTGGCTGGCCCGTCAACCCGGTGACATGATGGCGAAACGGCGCGAGGAGGCTGAGGTCATTTTTCGTCGCGTCGGCATCACCTTTGCTGTTTACGGTGAAAAAGACGAAGAAGGGGTTGGCAACGAGCGGCTGATTCCCTTTGACCTGATTCCCCGCATCATTCCGGCCCATGAGTGGGTCAGCATGGAACGTGGTCTAGTCCAGCGAGTGACGGCCATGAACCGGTTTATTCATGACGTCTACCACGATCAGGAGATCATCAAAGCTGGCGTGGTACCGCGTGAACAGATCGAGCAAAACGCCCAGTTTCGCCCCGAGATGATGGGGGTTGATGTCCCTAACAGCATTTATTCGCATATCTCCGGCATCGATATTGTGCGCGCTCCCAACGCCAAGGGGGAAGGCGAGTATTACGTGCTGGAAGACAATTTGCGCGTGCCCAGTGGCGTCAGCTACATGCTGGAAAACCGCAAGATGATGATGCGGCTTTTTCCCACCCTGTTCAATGCGCACCGTGTGGCACCCGTGGCCCATTACCCCGACCTGTTGCTGGAAACCCTGCGTGACAGCAGCCCAGCCACCACGGCCGAGCCCACCGTGGTGGTACTGACGCCCGGCATGCACAACAGCGCCTATTTTGAGCATGCGTTTTTAGCGCAGCAAATGGGGGTCGAACTGGTAGAGGGGCAGGACCTCTTCGTCAAAGACAAGTTTTGTTATATGCGCACCACGGGCGGCCCCAAGCGGGTCGATGTGATTTACCGTCGGGTCGATGATGATTTTCTGGACCCCAAGGTGTTTCGTCCCACTTCCACCCTGGGTTGTGAAGGTTTGATGGAGGTCTACCGCGCCGGCCATGTGAGCCTGTGCAACGCCGTAGGCACCGGTGTGGCTGACGACAAGTCAATCTACCCCTATGTGCCGAAGATGATCGAGTTCTATCTCGGTGAAAAACCCATCCTCAATAACGTGCCGACCTATATGTGCCGCAACAAGGATGACTTGGCTTACACGCTGGCGAACATGAAAGACCTGGTGGTCAAAGAGGTGCATGGCGCCGGTGGCTACGGCATGCTGGTGGGCCCGGCTGCCACCGAGGCCGAGATTGAAGACTTTCGCAAAGCCGTAATGGCCAACCCGAGCGGTTATATTTCGCAGCCGACGCTCAGCCTGTCCAGTTGCCCGACCTTTGTCGAAAGTGGCATCGCACCGCGCCACATTGATTTGCGGCCCTATGTGCTCAGTGGCAAAACCGTGCAGATGGTGCCCGGTGGTCTGACTCGCGTGGCACTCAAGGACGGTTCGCTGGTCGTTAACTCGTCCCAGGGCGGTGGTACCAAAGACACCTGGGTGTTGGAAAACGGCGTTTCACACGCCGAGCCGATACAAACCCAGTCGCAGGTTCTGATTCCCGCCCCGCTACCAACCCAGCCTTAGTTTGAAACACAGTCAAGATCGACAGGAGAAGCCAGATGCTTTCAAGAACCGCCGACCACCTTTTCTGGATGGCTCGATATACCGAGCGTGCCGAAAACACAGCCCGCATGCTTGATGTCAATTACCAAACCTCACTCTTGCCCCGATCTGATGCCGCTGTGCTGCAGGGCTGGCAGGGTTTGCTGAGCATCAGTGAGTTACTACCCACCTACCAGGAAGCGCATGGTGAGATTCAGGTCGACAAGGTCATGGCTTTCATGGTCAAGGACGAGTCGAATCCGTCCAGCATCGTATCCTGCCTGAGTGCCGCGCGTGAAAACGCTCGGGCGGTGCGTGGCACCCTCACCACGGAAGTCTGGGAGACCCTCAATCAGACTTGGCTGGAAGTCAAACGTATGATCCGGTCCGGTGAATTCGAGCACGACCCAGCACAGTTTTTTGAGTGGGTCAAATTCCGTTCGCATCTCTCGCGCGGTGTCACCGTGGGTACCATGTTGATGGACGAGGCCCTGCATTTTATGCGTCTGGGCACCTTCCTGGAGCGTGCCGACAACACGGCGCGGCTGGTCGATGTCAAGTTTCATACGGGTAAGCGTGATTTTTTTGGCACCGCCGTCGGCAAGGACCAAGAGTATGACTTTTATCACTGGAGTGCTATTTTGCGCAGCGTGTCGGGCTTTGAGGTCTATCGCAAGGTCTACCGTGACGTTATCAAACCCGAGCGCGTGGCCGAGTTGTTGATTCTGCGTCCTGACATGCCGCGTTCGCTGCATGCCAGCCTGAATGAAGTGCTTAACAACCTGTCACTGGTGGCCAACGAGCAGTCGGGCGAGACCCTGAGACGCGCCGGAAAACTGTGTTCCGAGCTTAAATACGGTCGCATTGACGAGATTCTGGCCACGGGCCTGCACGCCTATTTGACACAGTTCCTGGACCGCGTGAACGACCTCGGCGCCCACATCAGCAAGGACTTTCTGGTGCCGACCAGCGCCTGATTCTGGTCTTTGACAGGAGCGCCAGCGACGTGGCCATCCATGAAGTCGGGCGTCATGGGCTGTTGCGGCCCTGCAGAGACGAGGATTTGTGGTTGATTCCCGCTTTACCTGGCCATGGCGCGGGCCACGTCGCGCCCCAGTTCAATCACTGCCATCGCGTAGTAGCTGCTCCAGTTGTAGCGCGTAATAGCGTAAAAATTTTCGGTGCCGGCGACAAAGCTGGGGGCTGCCTGGCCGTTTTGCAGCTCTACCAGCGCCAGCGGGCCGCTATGCTGCAAGGCCGCGCCGGTCAGTACGGCGCCCTTAGCCGTGAAGCTCTCGACACTGAAGGTGGGCAGGATGTCGGGCGCCATCAATGCATCCATGTCCAGTTTTTGAGCTTTAAAGCTGACCGGGTAGTGGGTTGGCATGCCAGGCTGCCAGTTAAAGGCAACAAAATAATTGGCAACCGAGCCGATCACATCGGCGGTGCTATTGAATAGGTCGACCTTGCCGTCATCATCAAAATCAATGGCATATTTAACCCAGCTGGACGGCATGAACTGGGCCATGCCCATGGCGCCGGCAAAACTGCCCTTGAGCGTCAGCGGGTCTACATGGGTGCGTTGGGTTAGGCTTAAATATTGTTCGAGTTCGGCTTTGAAGTAGGCCCGGCGCTCGGTGGCACGCGGGTGGCTGTCCGGAAAATCAAAGGCCAGAGTGGCGAGTGCGTCTAGCACCCGAAAGTTGCCCATTTGCTGGCCGTAAATGGTTTCCACACCAATGATGCCGACGATGATCTCGGCCGGTACGCCAGTCTTTTTTTCAGCCCGTGCCAAGTTAGCCCGATTTTCTCGCCAGAACCTGACGCCGGCCCGGATGCGTGTGGCATCAATAAAGCGACTACGGTACAGCGGCCAATTTTTTGGCGTTCCGGCTGGCGCTGGCTGAATGTAGCGTGCCACCAGCGGTAGGTAACGGGCCTGACCGAGGGTCTGGTGCACCCAGTCGGGGTCAAGATTTTGGCGGACGGCAATGTCGTCTGCCGCCAGCATGGCGTCTTCGCGCTGGGCATAGAGCGGGCCGGATAAAGCCGTTTGGTGCGCTTGAGCACGAGCGCCTGGCTTGTTTTTGATCAGACTTTGCGCCTGCAATGTGGCCACTCCAGTAACGGCGAAGATTAAAAAAGTAGCAATTGAAATAAATTTAGAGGTCACGTTGGTGCCAGGTCAGTTGTTTGAATTCGCGTTGCAGTTTAGCCAGCCCGGTGTGCCGTGCGCTCGCTGACGCGTAGCGCTGTTGCTCTAGGCTCAACAGCCAGTTAACCAGGGCCTGCGTCTGTGGGCTAACAGGCAGGTGCTGCTGGCGCAGCTGTTCTGCCAGACGTCGGGGTGTGCTCGCGGGGGCGACGATCAGGCCCGCTTGCTGCAACCGGCGCACGGCCTTGGCTAGCAGGCGCAACCAGGGGTCTTGGCGCTGGCGCTCCAGCAAGGTCCAGGCGGCACTGGTCAGGCTGATGCTTACCATTAGGCCGATTAGCAAGTACAGCAAAGTAGTCCAGCTGGGCGTGGTAAAACCGAGTTTTTTTAGCAGGTCGAGTTGCTGGTCCTGGCTGTAGTTCAGTACCCATTGGTTCCAGCCGTTATTGACGGCGTCCCACATCGCGCGCAAACGTTGCGCCACTTCCGGGTTGACATTGCCGAACAGGGCGGTGGCCACGGCGCCGCTGGGGAGGATCAGACGTTGCAGGGTGTCGATGCGCTCGGGGGCGATGGCAGCGGTCGGGTCAATCCGCACCCAGCCCCGGCCCTCAAACCAGACTTCAGCCCAGGCGTGAGCATCGCTCTGGCGAACGCTCCAGAAGCCATCGACCGGATTTCTGGCACCACCCTGGTAGCCCGTAACGATCCGGGCTGGCAGCTTCATAGCGCGCATCAGGACCACGAAGCTGGAGGCGATGTGTTCACAAAAACCGGCCTTGCGGTCGAACCAGAATTCGTCCGCATTGTTGCGTCCGTAAACTCCGGGCTCCAGCGTGTAGCGGTAGCCGCCGCTGCGCAGCATTGCCAATACGCCATCCACCAGTTGGACGCTGTCGCCGCCATAGCGTGGGTCAGCGCGCAGGCGGTTGGCTAGCTGCTGGGTCCGTGGGTTGAAGCTGTCCGGTAAAGCGAGATAGTCCCGTAAGCCAGCCTGCAGGCTTTGCGGACCGTGTGAAAAGACAGGGTAACTGGTGGCGCTGTAGCGCAGCCGCTCGGTCACCGGGCGGTCGGTCAGCCATTGCAGTTGGGGCGTCATGCGAACCTCAAAACCGGTTGCCACCGGTGCCGCTGGGGCTATATCCAGTGCCAGCAGCCAGCGCTGCCGGTGTGGCTCTAGCGTCACTTGGTATTTAAATGGTGCGCCGCGAACCTGCAATCGGTCTGGTGGCTGTAAGTGCGTGGGCAAATTGGAGCGCAGCGGCCCCCATTCGCGTCCGTCAAAGGTCGACAGCACTGGTCCTCTAAAGTAGAGCTCGGACTGCGCTGGGGCAGCGCTTTCAAAGCGGATGCGCAGTGCCATGCTGTCGTCGAGTGCGAGACGGGCCAGGGAGCCCACCTGGAGGGTCGCCGACAAACCGCTGCGCCCACTCATGGCATCACCCGGCAGGCCCCAGAGCGGTCCGAAGCGGGGAAACAGCACAAATAACAGCAGCATGATGGGGGCGCCCAGCAAGGTCATCGTGCC
>JBLHZH010000083.1:0-8295 GCA_047629695.1 Rhodoferax sp. | reverse complement strand
CTTTCGGGTGGTCAGCAGCAGCGCGTGGCGCTGGCCCGCGCCCTGATTACCCAACCACGGGTGTTGCTGCTCGATGAGCCGCTATCGGCACTGGACCCTTTTCTGCGCATTCAGATGCGCGCCGAGTTACGGCGCTGGCAAAAAGAATTGGGTCTGACATTTATTCATGTCACCCATTCGCAGGAAGAGGCCATGGCCCTGGCCGACACCATGGTGGTAATGAATCAAGGTTTGATTGAGCAGGTAGGTTCGCCCTACACCATCTACAACCGTCCGGCCAACGAATTTGTAGCGCGTTTTATGGGCGGTCATAACGTGCTCGACCTGTCGAGCGGTAAGGTTGGTGTACGCACCGACCATATGCAGATTGCCCCCGCCAGTGCCGCCCAAGCCGATGGCCTGCACAACAAACGCGCCGTCATTACCGATGTCGAATACCAGGGCACCTATGTTTTGCTTGGCCTGCAGAACCCGGACACTCTGGCATCCGCTCACAGTACAGCCGATATGTCGGTGATGCTGTCCGAAGAACGTTTTGCAGAACATGCTTATGCGCTGGGTGAGCCAGTGCAGCTTTCCTGGGCGCCCGAGGCGGCGCATGCATTGCCGGACTGAATCACGTTTATTCAGCTTATTTCCAACCTAACCATCCAACCCAAGGAGTTTTCTACATGTCCGATTCTTTGAATGACCCGATCCACAGCAATTCATCGCTCTTGCAGCGCCGTACGGTGCTTAAGGGTACAGCAGGTATTCTGGCCGCTGGTATGTTCCCCGCCATTCATGCGCAAGAAAAAATTGTGTTGCGTTACCTGGGGACAGCGGTTAATCAAGACCGTGCTATTGCCGAAAAATTCAAAGCTGACACCGGTATTACCATCCAATATGTAGCAGTGACCACCGACGATGTGGTCAAACGTGCGGTAACGGCCCCCAACAGTTTCGATTTGATTGACTCCGAGTATTTTTCACTCAAAAAAATTATTCCCACCGGTAACTTGCGCGGCATTGATACCAAGCGCATCAAGAACGCCGATAAAATTACCCCCCTGTTCACCACCGGCATGGTTGCGGGCAAGGCGGTCGGCGACCAAGGCACCGCACCCAAGAAGGTAATTTACCTAGAAGGCGAAAAGTCTAAGGTCTTTTCCAAGACGCCTACCCAGTTCATGTCCCTGATTCCCACGGTCTATAACGCAGACACATTGGGCATTCGTCCCGATCTGATTAAGCGTCCCATTAACTCCTGGGCTGAGCTGCTTAACCCCGAATTCAAGGGTAAGGCGTCAATCTTGAACATTCCATCGATCGGCATCATGGATGCCGCCATGGTGGTGGAAGCCATGGGTATCTACAAATACCCTGACAAGGGCAACATGACTAAAAAGGAAATTGATCTCACCATCAAAACCCTGATCGAGGCCAAAAAAGCTGGCCAGTTCCGTAGCCTCTGGAAAGACTTTAATGAGTCGGTCAACCTGATGGCCTCGGGGGAGGTGGTGATTCAATCCATGTGGTCGCCAGCCGTTACTGCCGTACGCAGCAAAGGTATTGACTGCGTCTTTCAGCCGCTCAAAGAGGGCTCTCGCGCCTGGGCGGCCGGCTTTGGTTTGCCCGCCACATTATCGGGTAAGAAGCTTGATGGCGCCTACGAGTTCATCAACTGGTTCCTCGATGGTTGGGCCGGAGCCTACCTGAATCGCCAGGGCTACTACAGTGCGGTGCTGGATACCGCTAAATCTCAAATGGAAGCCTATGAGTGGGCTTACTGGATGGAAGGAAAACCCGCCTCTCAGGACATCAAGAGCCCGCATGGTGACCTGCTGGCCAAGGTCGGCATGGTACGCGATGGTGGTAGCTACGAGGCGCGCATGGGCAGCATTGCCTGCTGGAATGCCTTGATGGATGAAAACAATCACATGGTCCAGAAGTGGAATGAGTTTGTAGCGGCCTGATGCCAAATCACCGGAGTGAGACCTTCATGAGTTCAAGCGTTACTGCCTCACTTCCGGTGTCGCTACCGCCACCGGGGCGCAGCCTGTCCGCCTGGTGGCAGGCGGCGCCTCTGAGCGTTGTGTTTTTTCTGTTTTTCTTGATTCCGCTGTTGCTGATTCTGATGGTGAGTTTCTGGGACTTCAACGAATACGAGTTGTTGCCTGACTTCACCATCAAGAACTACATTTCCATCTTCAATGGTTGTAGTAATACTGATGAGTTGTGTGTCACCTTTAAGACTTACTTGTCTACCTTCAAGTTCAGCTTTTTGGTCTGGCTAATTACCTTGATTGTCGGTTTTACGGTATCGTATTTTTTGGCTTTTCATGTGCCGTCTCGCAGCATGCAAACGCTGCTGTTTGTACTGTGCACGATTCCATTCTGGACCTCGAACGTGATTCGTATGATCGCTTGGGTGCCTTTGCTGGGGCGCAATGGTCTGGTCAACCAGGGTCTGATGGGGGTAGGCTGGGTCGATCAGCCGGTTGAGTGGTTTTTGTTTTCTGATTTCTCGGTGGTGCTGGCGTTCGTGCACCTCTACACCATGTTCATGATCGTGCCGATCTTCAACTCTATGATGCGCATTGACCGTAGCCTGCTGGAAGCCGCCAGCGACAGCGGGGCCACCGCCTGGCAAACCCTGTGGAACGTGATTGTGCCTTTGTGTCGCACTGGCATCATCATCGGTTCCATCTTTGTCATCACCATCGTGATGGGCGACTTTGTAACGATTGGCGTCATGGGGGGGCAGATGATTGCCTCCATCGGCAAGATTATTCAGGTACAAACCTCGTACCTGCAATTTCCGTTGGCGGCGGCCAATGCCGTGATCCTGCTGGCGCTGGTTTTGATGATCATCTGGGCGCTGACCCGGCTGGTCGATATCCGAAAGGAGCTTTGATATGAACCGCAACCAAGGTCCAGCGGCTTACTGGCTGCTGGCGCTCTTCTTTAGCCTTTTTGTGGTTTTCATGTACGGCCCCATGCTGGTGATTGTGGTGCTGAGTTTTCAGGGGCCAGGGGGCGGGTTGACGTTTCCACTGCAGGGCCTGTCGTTGCACTGGTTTTACCAGTTGGCTGAAGGACTGGGTGTGGTGGACATTAGTGCGGCGCTGCGCCGCTCATTGGGTCTGGGCCTGGCCGTGATGCTCTTCACGGTCGCCTTCTCGGTGTTGGCCGGACTGGCCTTTCGTAAAAAATTGGTCGGCGGCAATGCTTTGTTTTTTGTTGTGGTGGCGAGCTTGATCATGCCGTCCATCATTGTCTCGCTGGGCATTGGCTTGGAGTTTCGGTTGCTCGACATAGGTATTAAAAAAGGTCTGGAGCTGCTGGGCTTGCAAGGTACGCTGGACAACTATGGCACCTCGCTGGGCTTGTTCACCTCGGCATTGGGGGCCCACTTGACCTGGACCCTACCTTTTGGCCTGCTCATCATGTTTGCGGTTTTCAATCGTTTTAACCCAGCTTATGAAGAAGCCGCCCGTGATTTGGGTGCCTCGCCCTGGCAGGGTTTTCGCTATGTAGTGCTGCCCCTGATTGCTCCCGCGGTGGTGGGTATCGGTATGTTTGGCTTTACCCTGAGTTGGGATGAGATTGCCCGTACTTCGCAAGCCATTGGTTACGTTAATACTCTGCCGCTGGAACTGCAGGGCTTGACCACCACGGTCACGTCACCGGCTATTTACGCGCTGGGAACCGTCACTACGCTGGTGTCTGTTGTGGTAATTACACTGGCCATTGGACTCTCAAAGATGCTGGCAAGATGGAAAAAAACTTAAGGAGTTAAGAGTATGGCGAAAGAAATTTTGTGTGGATTTGGGGTTGATGTCGATGCCGTGGCCGGTTGGCTTGGCTCCTACGGGGGTGAAGATTCGCCGGACGACATTTCACGTGGCATGTTCGCCGGTGAGATCGGGGCGCCGCGCTTGTTGCAGTTGTTCAAGCGCATGGACATCAAAACCACTTGGTTTATTCCCGGGCATTCGATAGAAACATTTCCGACGCAAATGCAGGCCGTGGCCGACGCGGGGCACGAGATCGGTATTCACGGCTACTCGCATGAAAACCCGATCGCCATGACACGGGCCCAAGAAGAAGAGGTGTTGGATAAATCCATCGCACTAGTCGAAAAACTCTCGGGTCGCCGGCCCACGGGTTATGTGGCCCCCTGGTGGGAGTTCTCCAATGTGACCAATGAGTTGCTGCTTGAGAGGGGCTTGAAGTACGATCACTCTCTGATGCACAACGACTTCCATCCCTACTATGTACGGGTAGGCGATCGTTGGACCAATATTGACTATAGTAAAAAACCCGCAGAGTGGATGCGTCCGCTGGTACGCGGCATCGAGACCGACCTGATTGAAATACCGGCCAACTGGTACCTCGATGACTTGCCACCGATGATGTTCATCAAGAAGTCGCCCAATAGCCACGGCTTTGTTAATCCGCGCGATATCGAGCAGATGTGGCGCGACCAGTTTGACTGGGTTTACCGAGAGTTTGACTACGCCGTGTTCCCCATGACGATTCACCCTGATGTTGCCGGACGGCCTCAGGTGTTATTGATGCTGGAGCGTCTGTTTGCCTACATCAGCGCGCATCCTGGCGTGCGGTTTGTCACCATGGATGAAATGGCCACTGACTTTGCGACGCGCTCTCCGCGCCGTCCGGCGCCTTAACGCAGAGGCAGACCGTAAGTGTGTGGTGTCTGTGGCAACTTTGACGGTGATGCCCACTGGAGCCAGGGTGTCGGGCAGATTCAGGCTGAGGCCTCGCTGACGCGCCGGGCCGAGCGGGCCCATCGCATCGGTATCATCAACCGGGTCTTGCAGCCCAGCCGGGTCCGTGTCACCGACTGGCAAGGACGGTTTTACCTGGTGTCGGGGCCGACCGGAAAACAACAGGTAGTCGACAGCCTGGCGCATGTTTGGCAAGCGGTACAAGATATCACCGGGCGTTGTATTGACCCACTGGCCGTGCCCGCCACCGCGACCCATGACTGAGCGGATTCCCGTTAACGTGCTCACCGGCTTTCTGGGTTCGGGTAAGACCCGTATGCTCAATCGTCTGCTGCGCGATCCCCTGTTTGCCAACTGTGCCGTGCTGATCAACGAATTTGGCAGTGTCGGCATTGACCACCATCTGGTGGACCAGGTGATCGGCGACTTGCTGCTGCTGAAGTCGGGCTGTATTTGCTGCACTATTCGAGGCGATCTGGCGACCGCGCTGCGCGATCTTTATACCCGACGCGACAGTGGTCTCATTCCCCGCTTCACGCGAGTGGTGGTGGAGACCACCGGCCTGGCTGATCCCGCGCCGGTGGTGGCCACTGTGCTGTATGACCGCGTGTTGCAACACCATTTTCGGGTGGGTAATGTCATCACCACCGTGGATGCTCTTAATGGCGCAGCCAATCTCGTGACGCATCCAGAATGTCTGAAGCAGGTGGCCCTGGCCGACCGCCTGGTGCTGACCAAGCTCGATTTGGCGAATGGCGACGCTGCTGAGGCGTTGACCCAGCGTTTACAGGCTATTAATCCGGCGGCGTGTCTGGTGCGCACGGGAGCCAGCGACCTTGATGCCCAGTTGCTGCTGGGGGACGATGTGTTCGATCCGGCGCAGAAAAGCCAGGAAGTCATGCGCTGGCTGGAGAACACCCGGAATCGGCAGTTTCTCGCGTTGCGCCCGCCACCGGCCCAGCCACCGAACCCGATCATCAGCGGGCATGAGGAAACCCACTCTTTTGTGATCTGCCTGCCTGACGCGGTGGATTGGACGGTGTTTTCGGTCTGGCTGTCCTTGTTGTTGCACCAGCATGGCGACCGGGTTTTGCGGGTCAAGGGCCTGCTCAATATTGCTGGTGCCGAAACGCCGGTGGTGCTGCACGGCGTGCAGCGTCTGGTCTACCCGCCCACCCATCTGGCGGCTTGGCCTGACGATGACCGGCAATCGCGTCTGGTTTTTATTGTGCGGGGACTGGCGGCGTCCCGCATCGAGTCTTCCTTACATGACTATCTGGTTAATTATTCCTGAAAGGGCATGGCATGCGCCAACTGCTGATCATCAACCCCAACACCTCCACTTCGGTCAGTGATTTACTGCAGATCCATGCGCAAAATGCGGCTGCTCCGCAGCTCCGGGTGCGTACCGTCACGGCTCGCTTTGGCGCACCTTACATTGCCAATGAAGCCAGTTATGCAGTGGCCAGCCATGCCGTGCTGGATGCCTGGGAGGCGGCGTTGGCGCAAGATGAGCCCACGCCCGATGCCGTACTGATTGGCTGTTTTGGCGACCCTGGTCTGCTGGCACTGCGTGAGAGCTGTACGGTACCGGTGACCGGGCTGGCGGAGGCCGCTTTTGCCGAGGCGGCCGGCCATGGTCGGTTTGCGATCGTGACGGGTGGCCTGCGCTGGCAGCCGATTCTGGCGCGGCTGGCCCATATGCTGGGCCATGACGCCGCTCTGGGTGGTATCCATACGGTGGCGCCGACCGGTGCCGAGTTGGCGCAAGACCCGGTGGCGGCGCGACTGTTGCTGGCGCAAGCCTGCCGTGATGCAGCCCGGCAATTTGATGTGCAGGCCATCATTCTGGGAGGGGCCGGCTTGGCCGGCATCGCCGCCAGCATTCAGTCGGCGGTGGCAGTGCCGGTCATTGACAGCGTGCTGGCAGGAACCCGCTGGGCACGAGCGCTCCCGTAACGGAGCTTAGCCCCGGCGATAGCGCTTGATAAAGGAGCGATCGAACCAGTTCTTCAGGCGCCACACCCATTGCCCCTGAAGCGCGAAACTGCCCCAACTGGCGATCGCCTCTTGGCCGCCACAGGTTAATAAATGCAGGCTTTTGTTGGTGGGCGGGTAGGGGCTGGGGGGCGTGCCGGCAACCACGGCTGTCAGATTTTTGGCCAGCACCGCCCCGGTGCGTTCGGTAAATATGCCGCTGTGCTGGCGCGGTTGATCGACCCGTCTGCAGACGCTGCCGGCGGCATAGACCTGCGGGTGGCCGGTAGCGCGCTGGCAGGCGTCGACGGCGATAAAGCCGTTGGCATCCAGTGCCAACTGGCTGTCTTTCAGCCAGGCCGGTGCCCGCGCGGCCATGGCTATCACCGGCACATCACAGGCCAGTGGCGGACCTTGGGCCAGTGACACTTCGCCAGCCTGAATGCCAACGGCGAGGTCGGTCAGCACGGTAATATCACGCTGCTGCAATGCTTTGGTGAGTCGTTGCTGCACGGCCGACGGGTAGCTGGCAGCCAACGCAGCACCACCGGTGATGAGGGTCACGGTCGCGGTGGGCAGGCGGTGCCGGATGGCCATAGCCAACTCGATACCAACTGTATCCGCGCCAAGCACGGCGACCCGCAAGGTGTGGCTTTGGGCCAGTTCGGTGACGCGTGGCCAGAGCGTGGCAAAAGCCTCGGTCGGGCGCATGAACAAGCCGTATTCGCGGGCGCCAGGTAGGGCTTGCTCGATGTGTTGCCGGTCCTGTACTGTGCCGGTATTGATGGACAGCCAGTCGTAGTTCAGCACACTGTCATCGTCGAGCATCAGTGTGCGGTCGTTCGCGTCCAGCCCGATGACATTGTGGGGTAACCAGTGAATTCCGCTGTTAACCAGCAGCGGCTCCAGCGCCACGGCGCAGTCTTCCAGAAAATAATGGCCTGCCACAAAACCCGGCACCATGCCCGAGCACAACTGGCGTGGATGGGGCGACACCAGCGTGACCTGCACGCCCGCCAAGGGGTGGGCTGCCCAAATGGCCAGCAGCTGGAGGTGGGCGTGGCCCGCCCCCAGCAGAATCAGGTGTTTGAGAGGGGGTGTGGGTTCGGTCATGGATTGAATGATAAAGCGGGGAGTCAGACACAAGCCTTACTTTAGCCGTTGCGTTTGTTAAATTTGGTATCCACACGCGCTTCACGGTGGGTTATTGCGCCTAATGACACCTTTGATTGACAGAACGAGTTCTATTGTCACCGTTCCTAGGCAGATAATCTTGCGGGCGTTGTCGGTCGTTTTTGACCGTCAGTATGGTGTTTTTTAAAAGAGATGCTTTGATGAAAAAAAATGTTGCTGTTGCCCTGCTGGGGTTGGCGTTGGCCAGTTTCGCACGAGCTGAGTCTGCTGATACTAAAAAGGAATGAGTCGCTAAAACGCTGCAGCTTCAGCAATCGGCCATTGAACAAACTGCACAGGCATTAGCTGAGCGGCCTGCCGCGCAGATCATGCAGCAGGCCGGTCTGGCCTTGCCGTCCCGCGTGACCCCTGACAAGCGGGAGGCGGTGGCTAAAGAAATTCAGACGGATGT
>JBLHZH010000082.1:0-8311 GCA_047629695.1 Rhodoferax sp. | reverse complement strand
AGGGTGACGGACACGACGCCAGGCCATGTCAGTGATGTGCAACAGGCCGTCGATGCCGCCCAGGTCCACAAACGCACCGTACTCGGTGATGTTCTTGACAACACCTTGAACCACGGAGCCTTCTTTGAGGGTTTGCATCAGCTTGGCGCGTTCTTCGCCCATGCTGGCTTCCACCACAGCGCGGCGCGACAATACGACGTTATTGCGTTTGCGGTCGAGTTTGATAACCTTGAATTCCAAGGTTTTGTTCTCGTACGGAGACAGGTCTTTGGTAGGACGAGTGTCAACCAGTGAACCAGGTAGGAAGGCGCGGATGCCGTTAACCAGAACGGTCAGGCCACCTTTAACTTTACCGCTGGTGGTACCAGTGACAAATTCGCCGGTTTCCAGGGCTTTTTCCAGGCTCATCCACGAAGCGAGACGCTTGGCGGTGTCGCGCGACAAAATGGTGTCGCCGTAGCCGTTTTCGATGGAGCCGATAGCCACCGACACGAAGTCGCCGACTTGAACTTCAATTTCGCCCTTGTCACTCTTGAATTCTTCGAGCGGCACGTAGGCTTCAGACTTCAGGCCCGCGTTGACAACCACAAAGCTGTGCTCGATACGTACCACTTCAGCAGTGATAACTTCGCCTGGACGCATTTCCGTGCGTGTCAAGGACTCTTCAAATAGGGCTGCGAATGATTCTGACATTGTTTTGATGCGGCATGAACCGCATGTTTATTTGCGGTTTTACCCGCGGGTTAGTTTGTTGAACCACGCAAACAGGGCACCTGATCAGTGCGATGAGGTCTGCGTGGAGCGACACAAAAGCAGTTTGCTTTTGCTCAATTTAGCCTTTCAACTTACGCTAAAAGGCTGTTTCCCCTGCCACCAGTTCAAAACCAGATCGACCGATTTTTCAACCGTCAAATCCGAGTTGTCCAGCAATGAGGCATCTGCGGCCGGTTTGAGAGGTGCAACGCTGCGGGACGAATCCTGCGCATCGCGTGCTTCCAGACTGACTCGAAGAGAAGTGAGTGTAATTGAAATGCCTTTTGAAATCAACTGCTGGTGGCGTCTTTGCGCCCGAGTCGCGGTGCTAGCGGTCAAAAAAACCTTGAGTGGGGCTTCGGGAAAGATGATGGTTCCCATATCGCGTCCATCGGCGACCAAGCCGGGCAACTGGCGAAAGCTATGTTGCAAGTCAATCAAGGCGAGGCGCACTTGAGGCAGGACTGAGACTTTGGAGGCGTTCATGCCCGCTTCTTCAGTTCGGATGGCGTCGCTGACATCCATGCTGTCCATTAAAACCCGGCCATCGATAAACTCAATACTGAGGTTTTTTACCAGTGTCGCAATGGCCTGTTCATGCACCGGCGCTAGCGTCAGTTGGGCCTGAAGTGCTGCCAGTGCGGTAATACGGTAGAGCGAGCCAGAATCCAGAAAATGGTAGCCTAGCGCTTTTGCCAGTACAGCGGCCAATGTGCCCTTACCAGAGGCCGTCGGGCCATCAATACAAATCACGGGAATTGCCTGCACCGGTGTTTGCACCAGCGAAAACAGCGACTCAAAATAGTCGGGAAAGGTTTTAGCCACGCACTTGGGGTCTTCAATGCGGATCGGAAACTTGGCCGGGTTGAAAGCCGCCAGTGCAAAGCACATTGCGACCCGGTGGTCGTCGTAGGTGTGGATGCTGGCAGCGCGCCAGTCGGCTGTCGTGGCCGGCGGTGTGATGCGGATAAAGTCGACGCCTTCTTCCACTGTCGCGCCCAGTTTGCGCAATTCGGTGGCCATCGCCGCAATGCGGTCGGTTTCCTTGACGCGCCAGCTGGCAATGTTGCGCAGGGTGCTGCTGCCCTGGGCATACAGCGCCATCACGGCTAGCGTCATGGCGGCATCGGGGATGTGGTTGCAGTCCAGATCAATGGCTTTGAGCGGCCAGCTGCCGCGTGACACGGTTAGCCAGTTGGGCCCGCTCTGCACCTGCGCACCCATCATTTGCGCGGCTTCGATGAAGCGAATGTCGCCTTGAATCGAGTCCGCACCGACGCCTTCAATGCGTACACCTTGGGCGTCCCCGCTGCCGCGAGTTAAAGCCCCCAGCGCAATAAAGTAACTGGCCGATGAGGCATCGGCCTCCACATGCAGCGTGCCTGGCGATTTAAACTGACTACCGGCGGGAATGGTGAAACGTTGCCAACCTTCGCGTTTGACAACGATGCCAAAGCGTGCCAAAAGATTCAGTGTGATTTCAATATAAGGACGCGAGATCAACTCGCCCACTACTTCAATCACGATATCTTGCCGGGCCACCAGTGGCAACGCCATCAGCAGCGCGGTCAAAAACTGGCTGGAGACATCGCCGCGGACCTGAATCGGGGTATTCAGCGTCAGTGTAGGCTCGCCAATGCGCAGTGGTGGAAAACCGCTTTGGCCTAGGTAATCAATCTGGCAACCCAACTGGCGCAGGGCATCCACTAGATCGCCAATCGGGCGTTCATGCATGCGCGGCACGCCATGCAGGTGGTAGTCGCCCCCTAAAATAGCCAGCGCGGCCGTTAGTGGACGGATGGCGGTGCCGGCATTGCCCATGAACAGGTCGGCTTGTCGCTGTGCCAGTTGCCCGCTGAGGCCTTGGATCATCACCGTGCTGCCGTTTTGCTGCACGCTACAACCCAACTTCTGCAGGGCGTCGAGCATGATGCGCGTATCATCCGAGTCCAGCAGGTCATGCAGTGTGGTGCTGCCCTGGCACAGAGCTGCCAGTAACAAAACGCGGTTCGAAATGCTTTTGGAACCTGGAAGCGTAATAGTGCCGCTGGCGCTGCCAAGCGGAGGTAGATCGAGAAAGGGAGTGGAAAACATTTAAGTGGTGGTTGCGCCCATGCGCCACTGGGCGCGGGTTAAGCTGGCCTGTTCAATCAAGCCTTGCAGAGCTTCGGCGTTGTCACTGGCGATTAGCGCTTCAAGGGCCTGGAGTTCATGACGAAAAATTCTGGATTGGGCCAGTATTTCGGTCCGGTTGGCCAATAAAATATCGCTCCACATTTTGGGTTCGCCGGCGGCAATACGGCTGAAGTCCCGAAAACCAGGGCCGGCCAGCGACAAATAGTCTGGGCCCTGCGGCTGGTTGGTAATTGCGTTCATGAAGGCAAAGGACAACAGGTGCGGCAAGTGGCTGACGGCGGCAAAGGCGGCGTCGTGGGCTGCTGGCGTCATGTTGACAACACGGCAACCCAGTGCTGCCCACAGCGCGGTGGCTTGTTGTAATTGAAGCGCCCCGGTTTGCTCGGTTGGCGTGAGAATCACTTGTTTGCCGTTGTAAAGGTCAGCATCGGCATGGGCCACACCGGCGACTTCTTTGCCGGCAATCGGGTGCGCTGGCACAAAGGCGCCCAATTGCTCACCCAGCGCTTGGCGAGCGGCATCAACCACATCGCACTTGGTTGAGCCCACATCCATCAGCAACATCTGCGGCGTGACCAGCGGTTGGATGGCTTTAAGCGTGGCCTCGGTGGCCGAGACGGGGACTGCAATCAGCACCAGATCGGCGCCAGCCATGGCCAGCAAGGGTGAGTCCGCCGCCACATCAATCACCCCCAGTGTGCGGGCCAACTCGGTCGTGGCTGGGGACGGGCTGTACCCGACGATTCGTTTGACCAGTCCGGCGCGCTTGAGCGCCAGTGCAAACGAGCCGCCCATCAGGCCACAGCCAATCAGACTTAACTGCTCAAACATGCTGGCTCGCATCTCTGCGAGCGCAGCGCGGCAGTCCATGACCCATCTCGTCTTTGCGAGGACAGACGACGCAGCTATTCAGTATTTTATGGGCTGCTACGCTGCGCTTGCAAAGACGACAACGGCGTGAAATGAATACGGTTAATTTTTGCATCTTTTACTCCGCTAGCGGGTAGATGCCCACCACTTTGTAGAAGGCACAAAGTCCCTGCAACTCCTGCAGGGCCTGGGCTACATGGGGCTGTGACGGATGACCTTGCAGGTCGATATAAAAGTAATATTCCCACTGCCCTGAGCGCGCAGGGCGTGACTCAAAGCGGGTCATGGAGACGCCATGGGTTTTGAGCGGCATTAGCATGTCATGCACGGCGCCCGGCTGGTTGGGTACCGAAATGATCAGGCTGATACAGTCTTTACCGGTAGCCTGCGGTGCGGGCAGGGTTTTAGGCAGGCACATGACACCAAACCGCGTACGGTTAAAGGCGTCGTCCTGGATTGCGCGCGAAGCGATGTGCAGACTAAATTCACTGCCGGCGCGTTCGCTGGCAATGGCCGCCCAGGCCTGATTGCCGGTGGCCAGGCGTGCGCCCTCGGCATTGCTGGCGGCGGCCCGTCGCTCCACATGGGGCAGATGCGTAGTGAGCCAGCCCTGGCACTGGGCCAAGGCCTGGGGGTGGGCATAAACTGCCTCAATGCCGTCTAGCGATGGCGTTAAGCGCAGCAGGTTATGGCGTACCAGAAAACTGGTTTCGCCGACGACGTGCAGGGGTGAGCTCAGTAGCAGGTCGAGCGAGCGCGAAACCATGCCTTCACTGGAGTTTTCCAGCGGTACCACGCCAAACTCGGCGCTGCCGGCTGCCGTGGCCCGAAACACTTCATCAATGCTGACGCAGGGCACATGTTCAATGCTAGAGCCAAAAAATTGCAAGGCAGCCTGTTCACTGAAGGTGCCAGCCGGACCCAGATAGGCAACCCGTTGCGGCGCCTCCAGCGCGCGGCAGGCCGACATGATCTCGCGCCAGATCAACGCTACACTGGTGCTTTTAAGGGGGCCGAAGTTGTTAGTCTGCAAGCGGCTGATGACCTGAGTTTCCCGGTCCGGGCGAAACACTGGGGAGCCGTCGCCCCGCTTGACTTCACCCACCTCATGCGCCAAGACAGCCCGCTGGTTTAGCAGAGCCAGCAGCTCCAAGTCAAGGGCGTCGATTTGTATGCGGAGTTCGGGGAGTGTTTTCGCCATGGGGTGTTTTCAAGAAGTTTTTTCAAATTCACGCATATAACCGACCAGTGCCTGCACCCCTTCGATCGGCATCGCGTTGTAAATACTAGCCCGCATACCGCCGACCGATTTATGGCCTTTGAGTTGCAACAGACCATGGGCCTGGGCGCCACTTAAAAACGCTGCATTCAGACTTTCATCGCGCAGAAAAAATGGCACGTTCATACGCGAACGACAGTCGACGGCGACCTTGTTCAAGTACAGCTGTGAGTTGTCAAGGGTGTCATAAAGCAAGGCGGCCTTGGTCTGGTTGCGCGTTTCCATAGCCGCCATGCCACCCTGGCGTTTGAGCCATTGAAACACCAGGCCAGCCATGTAAATGGCATAGGTCGGTGGCGTGTTGTACATCGACTGGTTGTCGGCTACCGTTTTGTAGTTGAAGGCGCTAGGGCAGGCTGGCAGGGCTTGGCCCAGTAGGTCGTCGCGTATCACCACCAGTGTCAGGCCAGCCGGCCCCAGGTTCTTTTGAGCACCGCCAAACGCTAGCCCGACCCTGGACCAGTCTACCGGTCGTGAGGCCACATGCGAAGAAAAGTCGATAACCAGTGGCGCCTCGCTGCCCAGTGCCTTGAGGTCGGGCAGGGCGTGCACTTCGACCCCATTAATCGTCTCGTTGGTGCATAGCTGCACATAACTGGCGCCGTGCGTCAGTTGCCAACTGGCCGGATCGGGCAGGCTGGTGTGGCCATCTGGTGCCGTGCTGGCAGCTACGTTGACCGTGCAATATTTGCTTGCTTCCTGCTGCGACTTTTGGCTCCAACTGCCGCTGACAACGAAGTCAGCGTTGGCACCGCGCGAAATATTCAGGGGTACGATGGCGTTTTCTGCCAAGCCACCGCCTTGCATGAAGAGAATCTTGAAGTTCTTCGGCACCACCAGCAGTTCGCGCAAGTCGGCTTGCGCCTGCTCGTAAATAGAGATGAACTCTTTGCCCCGGTGACTCATTTCCATCACGCTCATGCCGCTGCCATGCCAGTCCAGCATCTCGGCGGCCGCCTCGGTCAATACTTCTTGCGGCATGGCCGCAGGTCCGGCAGAAAAGTTAAAAGGTCGTTGCATGGGGGAAAGGCTTGTTATTCGCTGGCGTTGTCGTTGTCTGTGGTGCCATCGTCTTCACTTGATGCGTCATCTGCGGCCTCTTCTGCAACTGGGTTGGCATCATTCTCGACAATACGTTGCAGTCCGCTCAACTTGGAACCCTCGTCCAGCGCGATCAGAGTCACGCCTTGTGTGGCACGCCCGAGTTCGCGAATTTCGCTGACCCGGGTACGCACCAAAACACCCTTGTCGGTGATCAACATGATCTCGTCGTCGGCGTGCACTAAGGTGGCTGCAACCACTTTGCCGTTGCGTTCGGTCTGCTGGATCGCGATCATGCCCTTGGTGCCACGGCCATGGCGTGTGTATTCGGTGATGCTGGTGCGCTTGCCGTAGCCGTTGGTGGTTGCGGTCAGAACGCTTTGCAACTCATCTTCGGCGACCAGCATAGCAATTACGCCCTGACCGTCATCCAGCATCATGCCGCGCACGCCACGCGCCTGGCGGCCCATCGGACGCACATCGTTTTCATCAAAGCGAACCGCCTTACCGCCATCGCTGAATAGCATCACGTCGTGTGAGCCATCGGTCAACGCAGCGCCAATTAAAAAGTCGCCATCGTCGAGGTCGACGGCAATGATGCCGGCTTTACGCGGGTTGCTGAATTCAACCAGCGCGGTTTTCTTGACGGTACCCATGCTGGTTGACATGAACACATATTGGTCCGCCGGAAAGGTCCGCTTTTCGCCAGTGAGGGCCAGCACCACGGTAATTTTTTCACCCTCGGCTAGCGGGAACATGTTGACAATCGGACGTCCACGTGAGCCACGTGAGCCTTGTGGCACTTCCCACACCTTGAGCCAGTAGAGGCGGCCCCGGTTGCTGAAGCACAAAATGTAATCGTGCGTGTTGGCAATAAAAAGCTGATCGACCCAGTCGTCTTCTTTGGTGGCGGTCGCCTGTTTGCCACGACCGCCGCGCTTTTGCGCCCGATACTCGCTCAGTGGCTGACTCTTAACATAGCCGCTGTGCGACAGCGTAACAACCATATCGGTCGGCGTGATCAGGTCTTCTGTGCTCAGGTCGTAAGAGCTGTGCTCCACCAACGAGCGCCGTGCGCCCACCTTGGTCTGGCCAAACTCAGTCTTGATGGCGGTGAGCTCTTCGGTGATGATGGTGGAGACGCGCTCGGCGCGGGCCAGAATGTCGAGCAGGTCGTCAATCTCGGCCATGACTTCTTTGTATTCCGCCACAATCTTGTCCTGCTCCAGACCGGTCAGGCGTTGCAGGCGCATTTGCAGAATTTCTTGCGCCTGCGTGTCGGACAAACGATACAAGCCATCGCTGCCCATGCCGTACATCGTCTCAAGTCCATCGGGACGGTAGCTGTCTGCATTGACCAAGCCGCCATCGACGCGCGCCCGGGTGAGCATCTCGCGCACCAGTTTGCTGTCCCAGGATTTGACCATCAGCTCGATCTTGGCTACTGGCGGCGTCGGTGCGCTTCGGATGAGGGCGATGAATTCGTCAATATTGGCCAAAGCGACGGCCAGGCCCTCCAGTACATGGCCGCGCTCGCGGGCCTTGCGCAGGTTAAAAATGGTGCGTCGTGTCACCACTTCACGGCGATGCTCTAGAAAGACTTCAATCAGGTCTTTGAGGTTGCACAGCTTGGGCTGGCCGTTGATCAGAGCCACCATGTTCATGCCAAACGTGTCTTGCAATTGCGTTTGTTTATACAGGTTGTTGAGTACTACTTCAGGGACTGCGCCCCGCTTGAGTTCAATCACCAGACGCATACCGGACTTGTCCGATTCATCCTGAATGTGACTGATATCGTCAATTTTTTTCTCGTGTACCAGCTCCGCCATGCGTTCCTGCAAGGTCTTTTTGTTGCACTGGTAGGGCAGTTCATCAACGATGATGGCTTGGCGCTGACCCTTGTCGATGTCTTCAAAGTGGCATTTGGCGCGCATGACGACTCGGCCCCGACCGGTGCGGTAGCCGTCCCTGACACCGTTGATGCCGTAGATGATGCCTGCAGTCGGAAAGTCTGGCGCCGGAATGATCTCCATCAACTCGTCGATGCTGGCTTGGGGGTTGTGCAGCAAATGCAGGCAGCCATCGACCACTTCGTTCAAATTGTGCGGCGGAATATTGGTGGCCATACCCACTGCAATGCCAGAGGATCCATTGATCAGCAAATTGGGAAAACGGGCGGGCATGACCAGCGGTTCTTGCTCGCTGCCATCATAGTTGGGGCCAAAATCAACG
>JBLHZH010000081.1:0-8377 GCA_047629695.1 Rhodoferax sp. | reverse complement strand
CTGGAATGATCCCGAGCGCTTCAAGAAGAGCTATTTCCCCGAAGAACTCGGCGGCACGGTCTACCTGGCCGGTGACGGCGCGGTGCGCAGCAAAGACCGTGGCTATTTCCGCATCACTGGTCGTATTGATGATGTGCTGAACGTATCGGGTCACCGCATGGGCACCATGGAAATCGAGTCGGCACTGGTCGCCAAATCCGACTTGGTGGCCGAAGCTGCCGTGGTCGGGCGTCCCGATGACCTGACGGGTGAGGCGATTTGTGCCTTCGTGGTGCTGAAGCGTCCGATGCCTACGGGCGACGAGGCACGTGCTATTGCCAAAGAGTTGCGTGACTGGGTGGCGAAAGAAATTGGTCCGATTGCCAAGCCAAAAGACATCCGCTTTGGTGAGAACTTGCCAAAAACCCGCTCTGGCAAAATTATGCGTCGCTTATTGCGTTCACTGGCCAAGGGCGAGTCCATTACGCAGGACACGTCAACACTGGAAAACCCGGCGATTCTGGACCAGTTGGGACAAACGTATTGAAGTTTTACTTATCGTCTTTGCGAGCGTAGCGCAGCAATTCAGGGGCTCATGGACTGCCGCGGCTTGCGGCCTCGCAGTGACGAAGGTAATTTTGGAGTTTCCCGCTTCCTAAACAGCCCAATGTGCAGCAATGCCATCGGGTTTTTTGTTTCGAGTCTCTTTGAGGTCACATCCAGCGTGGATACTAGCGGTATGGATTTTGTCAATATTCCCTTGCTAGCTGTCTCGGCTCTGGCCTTCACCAGTATTTTGGCCGGTATGTTTTCAGCGCGCATGGGATTTTCGTTTTTGCTGGTTTTTTTACTGGCTGGCATTCTGGCTGGAGAAGAAGGTATTGGCGGTTATCTGTTTGACGATGTCCGTCTGGGCTTTTGGGTTGGTAACGTCGCCTTGGCCATGATCTTGCTCAATGGCGGTTTACAGACCACTTTTGCCACCTTTAGAACTGGACTTAAACCTGCCATGCTGCTGGCCACGTTGGGCGTCGCCTTATGTTCCTTGCTGGTGGCTGTGGCCGGTGTTTTTTTTGTCGGGCTGGACTGGGGTGCCGCCTTGCTGCTGGGCGCTATCGTCGGTTCGACCGATGCAGCGGCGGTGTTTGCCTTGCTCAACCGCTCTGGCGTTATTCTTAACGAGCGGGTGGCCGCCACGCTTGAAATCGAGTCCGGCATGAATGATCCGATGGCGGTGTACCTGACCTTGGGTTTTATTGCCTTGGCCACGGCCGCGGATAGTCAACAGTCGGCCTGGCAAACGCTGGCGCTGGCGTTTGTCGAGCAGTTTGGCTGGGGCGCGCTGATGGGACTGGCCAGCGGCTTTGCTATGGCCGCTTTGCTCAAGCTAATTGCCAGTCGGGATGCCGGGGGCGCCATTTTGGCGGTGCTGTTGGCGACCGGCGGGCTTGCCGTCTTTGCTTCGACCGGTCTGCTGGGGGGCTCCGGCTTTCTGGCGGTCTACCTGTTTGGTCTGATTGTGGCGAATCGGGCCAGTTCGGCTGTGGCGCCGGCCTTGGCAGCAATTGATGGTTACTCGTGGCTGTCGCAGGCCGGTATGTTTTTGTTGTTGGGTTTGCTGGTGACGCCTTCTTCGTTGCTGGCTTCATTGGGACCTGCTCTGGTCGTTGCCTTGGCTCTGATTCTGGTAGTTCGTCCCCTGGCGGTCTGGCTGTGCCTGCTTCCATTTCGCTTCAGCGCGCGTGAAACCTGGTTTATTTCCTGGGTTGGTTTACGCGGTGCCGTGCCGATTGTGCTGGCCTTGTTTCCGTTGTTGGCCGGTTTGCCACAGGCCGGTCTGCTCTTCAATATTGCCTTTGTGGTCGTTCTGGTGTCGTTATTCGTGCAGGGCACGACCATCGGGGTGATGGCGCGTCGCCTGGGTGTGGCCTTGCCGGACCCCAAAGACGAGAAGGGCGTTCGCGCTGTATTTGGTGACTTTCAGCTGGATCCCAAGATGCCGGTAGGGCCGGTTTGTGCGTTCTACGGCTTGCCGCCACCCGAAGATCCCATGGTTCCCTTAGGTGACTGGCTGGCCTCACAACTGGGGCGCCCTCCTATTGCCGGCGACAGTGTGCGCCTGAATACGGCGACGCTGGTGGTACGCAAGCTGGTTGACGGCAGAATATCCAGTGTCGGTCTGAGCCTGGATGAGTGAGCGCCCAGCTTAGCTAGCCAGAATCCAGGCGGCTAGTTTTTTGGCTTCAGCTTCGTTAACCTGCGGGTTGGCTGGCATGGGAATCGCACCCCAGACGCCCGAGCCGCCCTTCCTGATTTTGCTGGCGAGTTTGTCGGCGGCATCAGTCTGACCTGCATATTTGCCAGCCACTGCTTTGTAGGACGGACCCACCAGTTTTCTTTCGACCGCATGGCAGGCCATGCAGTTTTTACTGGTTGCAAGGGCCATATCAGCCCATGCTGGCACCATAACGGCCGCAGTTGTCACTAAAGCAAGGAGTACACGTTTCATCAAATCTTCCTCTTCAGAGTGTTTTACAGTAATTAAATACCATTGTAGGGTTGGCTGTTGACAGGCATCTCAGTGATGTCTTTCTAGATGTAACAGGAATAAAAGCTATATTTTTTGGGCTTGAGTCTGGTTTTTTGCTGATGAAATACCTGGTCGTAGCCCCGGTGGCCGCTTGGGATTGGTGGCGGGTATTACTGCTTTCTGCCCTGGCGCTGCTTGGGTGGACTTGGGCTGACTGGTCGGGTTACAGCCAAAAAAGAGCCATGGCGCGCGACTTGGTGCGGCGCCAGCCCCGCATCGAAAAAAACCGGGAGTTGTTGTGGGCCCGGGTCAAAAAGAAATGGCACTGACAGCACATAGACTACCGCAGCCTGCGACCTCGCAGAAACGAAGACCACAGACTCGTCTTTGCGAAGAGCGCCAGCGACGTGGCAATCCAGGACGTTGAAAGTCATAGGCTGCCGCGCTGTGTTCGCAGAGACGAAGAGGGGCCGTGGGCCGCCGCCGCTGCTTAAACTCAATAGTTATCGAGCACTGCCCCTTTGCTGGCGGTGGAGGCGTTGAAGGCAAACTTGGCCTGCACGCCTCGGGTATAGCGCGGTGCGGGTGCGGTCCAGAGGGTGCGGCGTCTTTCAATTTCTTCGTCGCTGACGTTCAATTGCAGCAGCAACTGGTGGGCATCAATGGTGATGGAGTCGCCTTCCTGAATGAAGGCGATGGTGCCGCCCACCGCCGCTTCGGGCGCCACGTGGCCAACTACCATGCCCCAGGTGCCGCCAGAGAAGCGACCATCGGTGATCAAGCCGACCGACTCACCCAGGCCCTGACCTACTAGCGCCCCCGTGGGAGCGAGCATTTCCGGCATACCGGGACCTCCCTTGGGGCCGAGGTAACGCAGCACCATGATGTCGCCGGCCACAATTTTGTTGGCCAAAATAGCGGCCAGTGCCGATTGTTCGTCTTCAAAGACGCGGGCTGGGCCGGTCATGACCGGGTTTTTCAGACCGGTGATCTTGGCCACACAGCCTTCGGGCGACAGGTTACCTTTGAGAATCGCCAGGTGGCCCTGGACATACATCGGGTTAGACAGGGGGCGAATCACATCCTGGTCAGCACGCGGCGCATCGGGCACCTCTTTTAGTACTTCCGCGATGGTCTGGCCGGTGATGGTGATGCAGTCGCCATGTAACAGTCCCGCTACCAGTAGCATTTTCATGACCTGGGGAATGCCACCGGCCTTGTGCAGGTCTACTGCCAAGTACTCACCACTGGGCTTCAGGTTGCACAGCACTGGGGTTTTTCGACGTACCCGTTCAAAGTCGTCAATCGACCACTCCACGTCCGCGGCATGGGCAATTGCCAGAAAGTGCAGCACGGCATTGGTCGAACCCCCGGTGGCCATGATGACAGCCACGGCGTTTTCGATCGATTTACGGGTCACGATGTCACGGGGCTTCAGGTCCATCCGGATGGCTTCAATCAGCACTTTGGCCGACTCTTTGGCCGAGTTCAACTTCTCGTCATGCGGATTCGCCATGGTGGATGAGTAGGGCAGAGAGATACCCAGCGCCTCAAACGCCGAACTCATGGTGTTAGCGGTGTACATGCCACCACACGAGCCAGTGCCGGGAACGGCACGACGCTCGATTTCAAGCAAATCTTCGTCGCTCATGCGGCCGGCTGCGTTCTCGCCAACCGCTTCAAAGACGCTCACGATGTTGAGGTCCCGGCCCTTGTAATGGCCCGGCAGAATGGTGCCGCCATATACATAAATGGCCGGTACATTGGCGCGCAGCATGCCCATCAGGCCACCCGGCATGTTTTTGTCGCAGCCGCCGACCACCAGTACGCCGTCCATCCACTGGCCCTGCACCGAGGTCTCGATGCAGTCAGAAATGACTTCACGGCTGACCAGCGAGTACTTCATGCCTTCCGTGCCCATGGCCATGCCGTCGGAAATCGTGGGCGTGCCAAACACCTGGGCGTTGCCGCCGGCGGCTTCAATTGCGTCAATCGCGGCATCGGTCAGTTTTTGCAGGCCGCTGTTGCAGGGCGTGATGGTGCTGTGGCCGTTGGCGACACCGACCATCGGCTTTTTAAAGTCCTCGGCCTCGTAACCCATGGCGTAGTACATGGAGCGATTGGGCGCACGCGACTTGCCCTCGGTGATATTTTTAGAGCGCGGGTTCATGATGACGGGTTTGATGTCCATTGAAGTTTCTTGTCAAAAGGGTTTTAATTTTTTCCAGCCACAAGTATGCGTCGGGCTACGATCGGGTGGTCGCTTATTTTAGAGACACGGCGAACGGCTTGCGCTTGCATGCACAATGCCGGGCATGCTCATTCATCCTCAAATCGATCCGGTTGCCCTGCAACTTGGGCCCCTGGCCATCCATTGGTATGGCTTGACTTACCTTGCCGCCTTTGGTTTATTCATGTTTTTAGGGGTTCGGCGCCTGCGCCATCTGCCGTTTGCGACGATGACGGGGCCGTCCGCCTGGTCGCGCCGTGATGTTGAAGATATTTTGTTCATGGGCGTCATGGGTGTGGTTCTGGGCGGTCGCGTTGGCTATTGCCTGTTTTACAAGCCGTTGTATTACTTGGCGCATCCGTTAGAAATTTTTGCCGTCTGGCAAGGTGGTATGAGCTTTCATGGCGGCATGTTGGGGGTGTTTGTGGCGATGGTCTGGTTTGCCCGTTCGCGCAGCAAGCCCTGGCTGCAGGTAACTGACTTTATTGCCCCCTGCATCCCTACTGGTCTGGCCGCCGGGCGCGTTGGCAACTTTATCAACGGTGAGTTGTGGGGCCGCGTCAGCAGCCCGGAGTTGCCTTGGGGCATGGTGTTTCGAGGGGCTGGTGATTTGCCGCGCCATCCGTCGCAAATTTATCAGTTTTTGCTGGAGGGCATGCTGCTTTTTGTGCTGCTGTGGCTGTATGCGCACAAGCCGCGGCAACAGGGCGAGGTGTCGGCGGCCTTTTTGATCGGCTATGGTTTGTGCCGCTTTATAGCTGAATTTTTTCGGGAACCGGATGCTTACCTGGGCCTCTTATCGCTTGGCTTGAGCATGGGGCAGTGGTTGTGTGTGCCCATGATTCTTGCTGGGATCGCCTTGTGGCGCTGGGCCCGACGTGGCGCGGTCGGTGGCTAAAAATAATAGTTCAAGCTCAGGGATCTGTTAACCAAAGTAGTGTCGTCTATGCGTGGTCGTCGGCCGCAGCAGTCCATGACTCCTGGATTTCTGCACTGCGCTCGCCAAGACGAGAAGTGTCAGAACAGGAAACAAGACCATGCAAGGCAGTATTGAATTTAAACAACAGGCAGGGATTGCCAGCGTGCGCATCAGTCACCCGGCGCGCCTGAACGCGATGTCGCGCGACATGTGGCGTGAACTCCGAGCGGTGTTCGAGAGTATCCATATTAGTACCGACCTGCGTTGTGTTTTACTGTCCGGCGATAACGGTAACTTTTGTTCGGGCGGTGATATTTCTGAATATGCTGACTTTCGGTTTCAGGAGTCCAGTTTGCGCGACTTTCATGAGGATGATGTATGGGGTGCTTTAAGCGCTCTGCTGGCCTGTGATGTGCCGATCGTGGCGCAGATTGACGGGAATTGCATGGGCGCTGGACTTGAGATTGCCAGTTGCTGTGATATCCGTCTGGCCGGTGTTTCAGCCCGGTTTGGGGCACCAATTGCACGCCTGGGGTTTGCCATGGCACCACGCGAAGCCGCTCTGGTGGCGCGCGAGGTGGGTTTACTCAAGGCCCGCCACATGCTGTTGGAGGCCGCTGTATTCAGTGCTGCCGAGATGCAGGCGTGCAACTTTATTAGTCGCGTGCTGGCCGATGACCAAACCGCGATAGAGGCCCTGGCCACGGCCCAGCGCCTGTTGGCGCTGGGGCCGCAGGCCGCCCGCCGCAACAAGCAGACTTTGCGCGCTATTAGCACGCTGGAAGCAAGTGCCTCCGAGGCCGCTTATGCCTACGCAGACAGTCCCGAGCACCGCGAAGGGATTAGCGCTTTTCTTGAGAAACGAAGTCCTGATTTTTGAAGTTACACGGAGACCGACAAGGTTCACTGGCGCATGTCTGAATTACTGAAAAAAATAAGTGCACCCCCTATTGGGGCAGAGCGATTAACTTACCTCTGACAACACGGCCAGCGCCCGTTTGCGCGAGGTGACAGAAAACATTTCTATCGCCATTTACCAATACCTGTTGGCCCTGGCTGACCGCCAAAGTCTTCCTTTTTGCAGCCCGGCCATTGACCTGATTTTGGGTATCACCTCAGTGGAGATGGTGTTCAATGGCCAAGTGATACTGACCCAGATATATGAGCCATGAGATCCGGAGCCTGATGAATGGCATCATCGGCATGACCGAGCTGGCGCTGGACACTGACTTGAGCAAAGAGTAGCGCGGCTACCTGGCGAATGTAAAGTCGTCTGCCGAGTTGTCGCTTAAGGTCATCAACGATGGTCTGGACTTTTTACCGACGTGAGACTGTGCCTGACAACCGCACGCTGTTGAGGGGTATGGGGCCCGAACGGATGGGTGAATTTAACTATGCGCAAGCGCTTGCCGGAGTCGACCAAGAGGTGCTGGGCATTGTGACCGCGCCTTTTTTAAATCAGTAACCGATCGACCAGGAGCGCCTTTGAGCGCACTGGCGGCGCACAACCTGAGCGCATTCATACATATTATTCATACCTTGAAGGGCACCTTTTAGCCATGTTTGACGTAAAGCCGGCGCTGCGGTTGGCGCAGCGCGCCGAGGCGCTGGCGGCACAGGGTGATGCGACTGGATTGGCTAAACTGGTGGAGGCCCTTAACGCCGAGGTGGCACAGTTGATGATGGTGCTAGATCCTGCGTGAGTGATATATTTTTTACCCGAAGTCTGGGTTCGCGCCCAGCCAGCACCCGGATGACAATTTAATTACTTTTTAACAGGGCAACTGACTCACCATGACCTGTCAGGTATTGATCGTTGACGACACTGAGATTAATCTTATTTTGTTTGAAGCGCTGGTCAAGAAAATTGTGGCGATTGAATCCATTAGTTTCTAGGTCGCGACTGAAGGTCTCGCTTGGGCCCAGGCAAATGACCCTGATTTGGTGACTGTTGATTACAGGATGCCGGAGCTGGACGGCCTTGAATCTATCCGCCGTTTGCGGGCCACGCCGGGCTAAAAAATGTGCTAACTCTGATGGTCATGGCCAACGACCAAAAGTAGGTGCGCTACTAGGCCCTGCTTCTGGAATCCGCTCCGCTACATGATATTGGCAAAGTAGGGATTGCCGATAACATTTTGTTGGAGCCTGGTCGACTGACCCTGCCAGAGTTTGAAGTTATGAAGCAGCGTGCCTGGTTTGGTTATGAAATTCTTCAGGACAGTTCCTCCAAAGTGCTGCAGGCGGGGGCGGCCATTGTGCTGGCGCCTCATGAAAAATTCGGTGGTAGCGGCTACCCGAGTGGCCTCAAGGGCGATGAAATTCCGATTTTTGGCTGCATTGTGGCGGTGGCTGATATTTTTGATGCATTGACCGCGGCACGTGCCTACAAACCCGGCTGGCCGTTGGCTGTGACCGCCGAACATATTAGAGCCCAGTCTGGAACTCATTTTGATCCTGAATGTGCAACTGCTTTTTTGCCCATTGGGATGACGTACTTGACATTCGGCTGCGCTTTCAGGATAAAAACGAATAACACCGGGTAGTCGTTTTATCATTGTCTCTGCGAGGCCTTAGGCAGCGGTAGCCCATGACATCCTGGATTGCCGTATCGCTCCGCCTCGGAAAGACGCTGACTTTCTTTTTCTTCAGCGTAGTACCAGCACTGGCACATGCGAGTGCGTTAGCACCAACTGGGTTTCGCTGCCCAGCAGCAGGC
>JBLHZH010000080.1:0-8405 GCA_047629695.1 Rhodoferax sp. | reverse complement strand
GGTGCCAGTCTGGGCGCCGGCAACATGTTTCAGGCCAATCAGGCGCATGCGCAACTGGTCAACATCTCGGGTGGTGCCAGCAGCCTGCTGTCCGGCAATGGCTGGGTCACCGGGCTGGTGCTGGCCACGGCGGTATTTGCCGTGATTGTCGGCGGTATCAAATCGATTGCCCGCATCACCTCGCGCATCGTCCCGCTGATGGGCCTGCTCTATGTCGGTGCGGCGTTGATCGTGATCTTCGTGAACTACGACAAGATAGGCTGGGCCTTCGGACAAATCTTTGAAGGCGCCTTCACCGGTCTGGGTGTGGCCGGCGGCTTTGTCGGCGCCTTGATTCAGGGCTTTCGCCGTGCCGCTTTCTCCAACGAAGCGGGGGTCGGCTCGGCCGCCATTGCCCACGCCGCCGTGCGTACCAAAGAGCCTGTTACCGAGGGCGTGGTCTCGCTGATGGAGCCCTTCATTGACACCGTGATCGTTTGCACTATGACGGCGCTGGTCATTGTGATTTCAGGCGTGCTGATCATCAACCCGGCCACCGGCCTGTATGCCATGGAGGCGGGGCGTATCGCCACCGCGGGCGGCGCCTCGGGCGTTGAACTGACCTCTACCGCCTTCGCTCAGGGTCTCAGCTGGTTTCCCTACGTGCTGGCCGTCGCGGTCGTGATGTTTGCCTTCTCAACCATGATTTCATGGTCCTACTACGGACTCAAGGCCTGGACCTATCTGGTGGGCGAGGGCAAAAAACGCGAGCTGGTCTTCAAGTTGACCTACTGCCTGTTTGTGGTGCTGGGCGCAGCGGCGCAGCTCGGTGCGGTGATTAACTTCTCGGACGCCATGATCTTCTCGATGGCGGTGGTCAACATCATTGCGCTCTATATGCTACTCCCCATCGTCAAGCGCGAAGCCAACTCGTACTTTGCCCGGCTGCGCTCCGGCGAAATCAGCAAGACTAACGTGCCCCAAAAATAGCACTGCCCACCCGCACTAGCGTACTGCCAGCGTGAATGGCGGCCTCCAAGTCGGCGCTCATGCCCATGGACAAAGTGTCCAGCGCCAGCCCCTCCGCGTTAAGGTCGTCGAACACAGCCTTGACGCGGGCAAACAACGCCACCGCGGCGGAAAAATCAGCCGCTGGCTCCGGAATGCTCATGATACCGCGCAGTTTCAGGCAGGGTAGCAGCGCCACCTGCTGCGCCAGTGCCAGCGCCTCTTGCGGGGATACGCCCGACTTGCTGTCGCCCCCGTCCACATTGACCTGAATACAAACCTGCAGGGGCGCCAGATCCACTGAGCGCTGCTCACTTAGACGCTGCGCCACCTTCAGCCGGTCGACCGTGTGGACCCAGTCAAAATGGGCCGCCACCAGCCGCGTCTTGTTGCTTTGAATCGGGCCGATGCAATGCCATTCCAAAGGCAAATGACGCAGCGTGCATATTTTCTCGACCGCTTCCTGGATGTAATTTTCGCCAAAGACGGTTTGACCTGCCGCATGGGCCTGTTCGACCGCGTCGGCGCCAAAGGTCTTGGAAACTGCGAGCAGGCGAACCTCGCGGGGATCACGGCCAGCGGCCAGGCAGGCGGCCGCCACGCGGGCCTGAACGGATTGAAGTTGGGTCTGAATCGTGGTCATAATTGCATAAGCGTAACAAATGGCAGGCACCTTCGTGGACATTACCCAACTTCTGGCTTTCAGCGTTAAAAATAAAGCGTCAGACCTGCACCTGTCATCTGGCTTGCCGCCGATGATTCGCGTGCATGGCGATGTGCGGCGTATCAACGTCGAGCCGCTGACGCAGAAGTCTGTACACGCCATGGTCTACGACATCATGACCGACATGCAACGCAAAGTCTTTGAAGAGTTTCTGGAAATCGACTTTTCGTTTGAAATTGCCGGTCTGGCCCGCTTTCGGGTTAACGTCTTCAACCAGCACCGGGGCGCAGGCGCGGTCTTTCGCACTATTCCCAGCAAAATTCTGACGCTGGAAGAGTTGAATGCGCCCAAGATTTTTTCCACCCTGGCCCTGAAGCCCCGTGGTCTGGTGCTGGTAACCGGGCCCACTGGCTCGGGCAAATCCACCACACTCGCGGCAATGGTCAATTTTCTCAACGAAACCGAGTTTGGCCATATTCTGACCGTGGAAGATCCGATCGAGTTTGTTCATGAGTCCAAAAAATGCCTGGTCAGCCAGCGCGAGGTCGGACCCCACACCCTAAGTTTTACAGCAGCCCTGCGCTCGGCCCTGCGGGAAGACCCGGACGCCATCATGGTGGGCGAAATGCGCGACCTTGAAACCATCCGCCTGGCCATGACGGCAGCAGAAACCGGCCACCTGGTGTTTGGCACCCTGCACACCTCCAGTGCGGCCAAGACGATTGATCGCATCATCGATGTGTTTCCTGGCGAAGAAAAAGAGATGATTCGCGCCATGCTGTCCGAATCCCTGCAAGCCGTGATCTCGCAGACGCTGTGCAAAACCAAGGACGGCCAGGGCCGAGTTGCCGCGCATGAGATCATGTTGGGCACCAGCGCCATTCGCAACCTGATCCGCGAGGCCAAAGTAGCGCAAATGTACTCGAGCATCCAGACCGGCAACAGCGTGGGCATGCAAACCCTCGACCAGAACCTGACCGATTTGGTCCGGCGCAACCTGATCAGCACGGCAGAAGCCCGCGCCAAAGCCAAAATTCCCGAGAATTTTCCGGGCTGATGAGTCTGAGAACAGCCCGAGTACCGCTATCTGTGCGAGCGCGACCTCGTCTCTGTGAGCGAAGCACGGCAGCCCATGACTTACGACTTCATGGATTACCGCGTCGCTGGCGCTCCTCGCAAAGTCCAAAAGGGATTCGTCTCTGCATGCACAAAACGACAGCCCATTTGTAATTTTCTGCTCCCCAACCAACCAAGCCACTTATGACCACGAATACCCTCACCCCCGCCAGCGTCAACCTCAACGCCAAAACCTACGAAACCACGCCGGCTCGCCATGTCGCCTTTATTGGTCTGGGCGTCATGGGCTACCCCATGGCTGGCCACTTGGCACGGGCGGGCCATCAAGTGACTGTTTATAACCGGACTGCCGCTAAATCAATCACATTTTGTACCGAGTTTGCACAAACCAACGCCCCGGCCCATGCGCCCACACCGCGCCTCGCAGCCCAGCAAGCCGATATCGTTTTTTGCTGTGTCGGCAACGATAACGACTTGCGCAGCGTAGTGCTCGGTGCCGATGGTGCCCTGGCCGGCATGAAGCCGGGCGCCGTGCTGGTTGACCACACCACGGCGTCTGCCAGCGTGGCGCGTGAACTTTACACCGCCGCCAAAAATTTAGGCTTGCATTTTGTCGATGCCCCGGTATCCGGTGGCCAGGCCGGTGCACAAAACGGCCTGCTGACCGTGATGTGTGGCGGAGATACGGCGGCTTTTGAGATGGCGCAACCGGTGGCCATGGCTTTTTCACGTGCCTTCACGTTGCTGGGTGAAAGTGGTGCCGGTCAACTGGCCAAGATGGTGAATCAAATTTGCATTGCCGGCCTGGTGCAGGGCCTGAGCGAAGCCATTGCTTTTGGTGAAAAGGCAGGACTCGACATGAACCAAGTACTGGACGTGATTGGCAAGGGCGCGGCACAAAGCTGGCAACTCGACAACCGGGGAAAAACCATGGTCGCCGACAAATTTGACTTCGGCTTTGCCGTGGACTGGATGCGTAAAGATCTGGGACTGGTGCTGGACGAAGCCAAGCGCAACGGTGCACGCCTGCCAGTGACCGCACTGGTCGACCAGTTTTATGCCGATGTCCAGCACATGGGCGGCCAGCGCTGGGACACCTCCAGCCTGATCAAGCGCCTGCGTTAACGTCTCTGGTCTCGGAGATTGCTGGCGTCGTCTCGGTGTGGACGGCCGGCCGTGGCAGCCCATGACCGCTTGGGTTCCCGCGCTACGCTCGCAAAAGCGAGCAGGAAGATGGAGCGGGTTACAGCGGTACTTCGTTGGCGGAGGGCTTGGGCATGATGTTCTTCAACTCTTCTTCGCTGATGATTTCCAGCACGCGCACTACTTTTTGAACGCCGCTGGTGGCACGTGCCACCTCGGTGGCGCGGTCGGCCTCGCGCTGGCTGACGCGTCCCATCAAATAGGTGGTGCCGCGCTCGGTTACCACCTTGAAGGCATTGGTATAAACGTCCCGGGCATCGATCATGCCGGCCTTGACGCGGCCGGTCACTAATACATCCGAAGTGCGCTGAGTCAGCGTGGCGTTACCCAAAACTGCGATTTCATTAACGATGCTACGGACATTCTCGATTTTTGTGACCACCCGCTCCGCCAGCTGCCGATCCTGTTCCGTGGGCGCCTCACCGGTCAGCAGCACCTGCCGGTTATAGCTAGTGACGTTAATATGCGCACGGTCGCCAATATAGTCGCGCAAAGCCGTGGCAGAACGTAGCTCAATACCCTCATCCTCTACCTGTATACCGGCAGTACGGCGGTCCGTGGCCACCAACGAAGTCATCACCGCGCCGCCAATGATGACGGGGGCGCAGGCCACCAGTCCGCCGCCCACGACTGCAGTTAACAACAAAATAGAGACGAATTTTTTGGATGAAAATTTCAGCATTAAAGCTCCTGGTCGCCAAGTAATTGGGCATCAACGGCATCGCAAATGCAGTGAAGAGCAAGAATATGCACTTCCTGAATCCGGGCCGTACGTTCGTTGGGCACGCAAATGTGCACATCGGTGTCGCGCAGGGCCTGGGTCATCTTGCCGCCACCGCGACCGGTTAGTCCGACCACCACCATTTCACGCTCATGGGCGGCTTCAATCGCGGCCAGCACATTGGCCGAGTTGCCGCTGGTAGAGATCGCCAGCAACACATCGCCGGGTTGCCCCAGCGCACGCACTTGGCGTGAAAAAATCACACTGAAGTCGTAGTCGTTGGCAATCGCGGTGATGATGGAGCTGTCGGTGGTCAACGCAATGGCGGCCAGCTCGGGCCGCTCCCGCTCATAACGACCGACAAACTCGGCCGAAAAATGCTGGGCGTCAGCGGCGGATCCGCCGTTGCCGCAAGCCAGCACTTTGCCCCCGCTAGTGACGCAGGTCAGCATCGCCTGAACGGCCGCCGCTATCGGCTTGCTCAAGGCTTGCGCCGACTGATATTTCAGGTCGGCGCTGTCAATAAAGTGTTGTTGTATACGTTGCTCTAGCATGAGCTGATGATACCCGGCTCAATCAGCATCAAAGGCCGCCTGTAACCATTCAATGCCCTCGGGATTGACCCCTATCACATCAAAACGACAGGGTGGGGGCTCAGGTAGGCGCATCAGGTAATGCCGGGCGGCAAAAATAATACGCCGCTGTTTGGCCGGGGTCACGCTGGCTGCCGCGCCGCCATGGTGCTCGCTCTTGCGCTGGCGCACCTCGACAAACACCGTGGTGCCATCAGGAGCACGCATGATCAGGTCAATTTCTCCGCCACCACGCCCGGGCGTCCGATAATTGCGCGCCAGCAGGCGCAAACCAGCCTGCTGCAAATAGCGCAGTGCAGCGTCTTCCGCGGCATCGCCCACTTGCTTGGTCGTGCCGACCTTGGCCTTGATTTGAGGAAACACCATTGAGTTCTATTATTGCCTCTGCTTACACATCTGCCCTGCGTGCCGCGCTGGAAGCGGCCGGTGGTCAGAATTATCCGCCTGGCGCGCTTTACGTGGTGGCCACGCCCATCGGCAACCTGGCCGACATCACCCTGCGGGCACTGCATGTGCTGGGCCTTGCCGACACCATTGCCTGTGAGGACACGCGCCACAGCCAGGCCTTACTACGCGCTTATGGCATTGACAAAACGCCCGCGCAACTGCTTGCAGTGCACCAACACAACGAGGCCGAGGCCGCGCAAACCGTAATTGAGCGGCTGCGCCGGGGCGAGCGGGTCGCCTACGCCAGCGATGCCGGCACGCCCGCCATCAGCGACCCCGGCGCCCGCCTGGTCGCCGCCGTACAGCTGGCCAACCTCAAGGTAGTGCCGTTGCCCGGCGCCAGCAGCGTGACCGCCGCCCTGAGCGTGGCGGGTATGGGGGAAGACGGGCCCCAACATGGCGCCTTTGTTTTTACCGGTTTTTTGTCCTCCAAGGCGACCGAGCGGGCCACCGCGGTGGAGGTCTTGCGCACCGAAGTGCGGGCCGTGGTGCTGTTGGAAGCGCCGCACCGCATAGAAGCACTGGCCAGCGCACTGGCCACTTTGGGGCCACGCCAGCTCACCATCGGACGCGAATTGACCAAACAGTTTGAGGAAATCACCACCGTCAAAGCCGCTGACTTTCCGATCTGGCTGGCGCAAGACGCCAACCGGCTGCGCGGCGAATTTGTGCTGGTGCTGCACCCGGCTCCCCCGGCCGCGTCAGCCGGCCCCGACACCCGAGTTTTGAAACTGCTGCTGGCGCAACTGCCCCTGAAAACTGCTGTCAAACTGGCCTCTGACATTACCGGCGAACCCCGCAACGCCCTCTACCAACTGGCGCTGAATTTAAAAGAAGTCCCCGCCGATTAACCCCCTCCTTCACCTCTGCGAGCACGGATTTCGTCTCTGCGAGCGAAGCGCGGCAGCCCATGGCTTCCTAGATTGCCGCACTGCGCTTGCAAAGACGAGTAGGATTCGGTTAGCCCTCGTTGCGGCTCTGCGACACCCATATCAAGGCATCCACCGCAATACCCATCTGGCGCGCCTGTTGCAGCAACTGGACGCGCAACGCGGATGGCAACTGTTTGTCGCGCGACAAAATCCAGAAATAGTCCCGGTCCGGCCCCACCACCAAGGCCCAACGGTAGTCGGTCTGGTCCAGCGCCACCACATGATAGCCACCATAAAAAGGCCCAAAGAACGACACTTTCAATGACGCACGGTTAGTCTCACCGGTGAACAGGGCACGCCCAACCGCCGTCTTCCAGTCATTACGCTTGCTGTCAAAACCCCGGTTGATGACCTGCACGCTGCCATCGGGCTGCAAACTATAGCTGGCACTGACATCGCTCAGGCCGCGCTCAAACGAGTGATCCAACCGGGCCACCTCATACCACTTGCCTTGGTAACGGGTGACGTCGAACGGCGTCACCGAAGTAAGGCCCGTCGGCACCGTGGTACTACAAGCGCCCAGCAGCAGCAACGCGCCCAATAACAACGCAGACCAACCGAAAGAGGGCCGGGTGGAGCGAACAAAAATAGTCATGATTTTCCTTATTTTTCGTCTTTGCGAGACCGCAGGCCATGGCAGCCCATGACCTGCTGGAATGCCGCGCGGTGCTCGCAAAGTCGAGAAGGAAACTGCGCCTTTGCAAGACCGCGATACTTGGGGTCATTATCATCTTTACGTTGGCGCTTGCTTCATGGCTAAAACCGAAAACACCTTCAACCCTGGCGACACCTCCAGAATTATCGAAATGGCTTGGGAGGATCGCACCCCGTTCGATGCCATTGAGCGGCTTTACGGCCTGAACGAGTCCGCCGTGATTAACCTCATGCGCCGCCAGCTAAAACCCAGCTCGTTTCGGATGTGGCGCAAAAGAGTCGTTAACCGGCCCACAAAACACGGCGCGCTGCGCCTTCCTGGCATCAACCGCGCCTATTGCCCGACCCAGTACAAGCCTTAGTGGGCTTTTGACAAATCACCGTTTCACAGTAGGATCCGCTCTTGTCGTTACCGATAGGGGCGACCGCCACCAGATCCATGTTCTTCATTGCGACAACGGGCAGGTCAACCCAGCGTTGCGACGTGGCTTGCGTGTCAGTTTGACGGTGTGGTGGTCTAATTTAAAAAACACAACGATAGGTTTTTTTAAACCTAAATGGCAACCCACGTGAACAACCAAAAGTCTCGATGAACCTTTGATGCAAGCTTCAAGCTGCAAGTCGCGCAAATGGTCAAAATTCAAGGCTTGAGCATCGGCCAAGTCTGACAAGATATGAAACTTGGCGAAAGTGCCATCAGGCTGCCACATTGAGACCAAAACGGATGTAACGGCGAACTCAAGTAAGACGAGTGACTCCCTTCACGCACCAACACAGTCCGTTTTGGGTATTGTCGCCCGTGATATTAAAGGCGTTAACCAAAGACTATCGTGGGCATGGCAAAACCCTCCCCAAAATTCTCAGGCAACAAGGAACTCGTTTCCTTGGAGATGGCCATTCGCAGCGCACGAAAGCTAGCGGGGTTGTCACAAGAAACACTCGCGGCCGATGCTGAACTTGACCGGAGTTATATGGGCGGCATTGAGCGAGGTGAACACAACCTGACAATGATGAACCTCTGCAAGATTTCCAAGGCGCTTAGGGTCTGCCCGTCGATGGTTCTGGTTGAAGCAAGCTTTTAGCCTATCGCTGGGTTCGCCACATCTCGCCGAAATTTGACAGGAACA
>JBLHZH010000079.1:0-8421 GCA_047629695.1 Rhodoferax sp. | reverse complement strand
TCCAGCGGTCGACTACCTGATGAGCAAAGACGGTGGCGGCGCCAAGCGTTGGGTGCTGTTGGGCACCGACTATGTTTACCCCCGCACCACCAACAAGATTTTGCGCGCTTACCTGAAGACCAAAGGTGTGGCTGACAAGGACATCGACGAGAAATACACCCCGTTTGGCCACTCTGACTACCAGACCATCGTGGCCGACATCAAACGCTTCTCCGCAGGCGGCAAGACCGCTGTGGTCTCCACCATCAATGGCGACTCCAATGTGCCTTTCTACAAAGAGCTGGGCAATGCCGGCTTGAATGCCAAAGACGTCCCGGTCGTGGCGTTCTCGGTGGGTGAGGAAGAGCTGCGTGGTGTCGACACCAAGCCGCTGGTCGGTCATTTGGCAGCCTGGAACTACTTTCAGTCCATCAAGAACCCGACCAATACCGAGTTTATCAAAAAGTGGTCCACCTATGCCAAGGCCAACAAGTTGCCCGGTTCTGACAAACCCCTGACCAACGACCCGATGGAAGCCACTTACATTGGCATCAATATGTGGAAGCAGGCTGTTGAAAAAGCCAAGACCACCGAGGTTGATAAAGTGATTGCCGCCATGGCCGGTCAGACCTTCAAGGCGCCTAGTGGCATCGTAAGCAAGATGGACGAGAAGAACCACCACCTGCATAAATCAGTATTCATTGGTGAAATTCGCGCTGATGGCCAGTTCAATGTAGTCTGGAAGACGCCCGGTCCGGTCAAGGCGAAGCCTTGGAGCCCGTACATTGAAGGCAATGCAGGCAAGCCCGACGAGCCGGCCAAGAAGTAAGCCGCCATGCGTAGCCTATGGATCCGGTGGCTGGCATTTGCGGTCCTGTTGACCGCCAGCCAAACCCATGCCCTGACCGCTGAAGAAGCAAAAGCCATGGCGTCCGGTGACACAGGCGAACGCATTGAAGCGCTCAACCAGGCCGTGGCTAACGCCACGGTCGATGATAAAACCGAGGCCTTTTTGCAGGCCCTGGCCGCTGATGCGGTCAAGGTCGCCGGTGATCAGGTTTTGGTCGTGCGTGACGATAAAGGCTTTGACCCGGTCACCGGCGCCGAGGTGGCGCTGCCCGAAGACGCCCAGGACGTGATGAACAACAACCGCATGCGCGGTGCACTGGATTCAGCGCTGGCCGCGCTGGCCTTGTTCTCCCCTGACGACCAAATTCGCCGTGCCGCCGTGGCACAACTGCAAAGCGATGCGGACGAATCAAAACTACCCCTGATCGAGAAAGCCTACGCGGTTGAGAAAAATTCCCAGATCAAGGAAGAACTCGGGCTGGTCCGGGCTGCTGCGCTGCTCAATAGTGCCGATCCGACCCGTCGTCTGTCGGCGGCCAAATTGCTGGCCGACAGCACCCAGGCCAGCACCAAAACTGTGTTGCTGACCCGCCTGAAATTGGAGACCGTGCCCTTGGTCCGTGCGGCACTGGTCGAGAGCCTGCGCCAAGTCGAGGCAGCGCTGGCCTGGGGCGACCGACTGGGTGCGCTCTTTAGCGGTATCAGCTTGGGCTCCATCCTGTTGCTGGTGGCGCTGGGCCTGGCCATCACCTATGGACTGATGGGCGTAATCAACATGGCGCACGGTGAGTTGATGATGATTGGCGCCTACGCTACTTATGTAGTGCAGGGCCTGTTTCAGCGCTACCTGCCTGGTGCATTTGACTGGTATTTGCTGGCGGCCGTGCCGGTGGCATTCATGGCTGCTGCGCTGACGGGGGCGGCACTGGAGCGTGGTGTCATCCGCTTTCTGTATGGCCGACCGCTTGAGACCTTGCTGGCTACCTGGGGCATCAGCTTGATGTTGATGCAGGGGGTGCGCAGTCTGTTTGGCGCGCAAAACGTGGGTGTCGAAAATCCCGCCTGGATGAGTGGCGGCGTGCAGGTGCTGGGCAACCTGTCGCTGCCCTACAACCGGCTGGTGATCATCGGTTTTGCCATCTTTGTGCTGCTTGGGGTCGCTTGGCTGATCAGCCAAACACGGCTGGGTCTGTTTGTGCGTGGCGTCACGCAAAATCGCGCCATGGCCTCCTGCATGGGCGTCAACACTGCACGCATCGACACCTATGCCTTTGCGCTGGGTTCGGGCATTGCCGGGCTGGCCGGCTGCGCCCTGAGCCAGGTCGGCAATGTTGGGCCTGACCTCGGTCAGGGCTACATCGTGGACTCGTTCCTGGTGGTGGTGCTGGGGGGTGTCGGCCAGCTGGCGGGCACGGTCTATGCTGCGCTGGGGCTGGGCATCTTGAACAAATTTCTGGAGGGCTGGGTCGGTGCGGTACTGGCCAAGATTGCGGTGTTGCTCATCATCATCATCTTTATTCAAAAACGTCCTCAAGGCATATTTGCTATGAAGGGCCGGAGTGCCGAAGCATGACGACTACGTTGACCCTTTCCAACTCTAAGCCGGTGCTGACCGGCAAAGGCTGGTCCGCTTTTATTCTGGCGCTGATCGTGGTCTGTGCCGTGGCACCGGTGCTGAACCTGCTGGTGCCCCTGGAGAGCGCGTTTCACATGAGCGACTATGCTGTGGGGTTGATCGGAAAAATCATGTGCTACGCCATCTGTGCGTTGGCAATGGACCTAATCTGGGGCTTTACCGGCATTCTGAGTCTGGGCCATGGCGTGTTTTTTGCGCTCGGCGGTTATGTCATGGGCATGTACTTGATGCGCCAGATTGGCACCGACGGCAACTACAAAAGCGACTTGCCAGACTTTATGGTGTTTCTGGACTGGCAGACCCTGCCCTGGCACTGGACCTTTTCCGACAGTTTTGTCGCCACGCTGTTTCTGGTGGTAGCAGTGCCGGGACTGGTGGCCTTTGTCTTTGGTTATTTTGCCTTTCGCTCGCGCATCAAGGGGGTTTACTTCTCCATCATCACCCAGGCCATGACCTATGCCGCCATGCTGCTATTCTTTCGCAATGAAACCGGTTTTGGCGGCAACAACGGCTTCACCGATTTCAAGCGGATTCTGGGCATTGCGATTGCTACGCCAGGTATGCGCATGGTACTGTTTGTACTCACTGGTGTGACGCTGCTGGGCTTTTTTTTGCTGGCCCGCTGGCTCGTCAGCGCCAAGTTTGGCCGCGTCCTGCAGGCGGTGCGTGATGCTGAAACGCGGGTCATGTTCTCTGGCTATTCGCCCGTTGGCTACAAGCTCACCATTTGGACTATTTCGGCCATGATGTGTGGCGTCGCCGGCGCCCTGTATGTGCCTCAGGTCGGCATCATCAACCCGAGCGAAATGAGCCCGGCCAACTCGATCGAGATCGCCATTTGGGCGGCGGTCGGTGGCCGCGCCACCTTGATTGGCCCGATCATCGGCGCCTTTGTAGTAAACGGCGCCAAGAGCTGGCTGACGGTAGCCTATCCCGAGTTCTGGCTCTATTTTTTGGGCGCCCTCTTTATCGGGGTGACTTTGTTTTTACCGAATGGCGTGGTCGGTCTGGTGAAAAAACTGATGCCAACGCGCGACAAATCCGCGCAATCTGGAGTCGATAAATGACACCTGAACTGATGGCGCAAGGGGCGCAGCGTTTGGCCCAGCGTGCGGTGCAGGCCGCCGCGACCGGGCAAACCGAATCTGGGGGACGGTCGGCCGGTTTTGGCCGTATTCACACGCCCGGCGAAGTCGATGTGACGCACGGTCGCATTCTGTACCTGGAGGAGGTGAGTGTCAGTTTTGACGGCTTTAAGGCCATCAACAAGCTGTCACTTGATATCGCCCCAGGCGAGTTGCGCTGCATCATTGGCCCTAATGGCGCCGGCAAGACCACGATGATGGACATCATCACCGGCAAGACCCGACCCGACGAGGGACGGGTTTACTTTGGCAGCACGATTGATCTGCTGCGCTACACCGAGCCTGAAATTGCGCAAATGGGCATTGGCCGCAAGTTCCAAAAACCCACGGTATTTGAACATCTCACGGTGTTCGAGAACCTGGAGTTGGCGCTCAAAACCGACAAGACGGTGACGGCTTCGATATTTTTCCGGCTGGACTCGGCCCAGGGCGACCGGCTGCTGGAAGTACTGCACACTATTCACCTCGCCGACAGCGCCTCGCAGCTCGCCGGCAATTTGAGCCATGGGCAAAAACAGTGGCTTGAAATTGGCATGTTATTGATGCAGGACCCCAAATTGCTGCTGCTCGACGAGCCGGTAGCCGGCATGACCGACCACGAAACTGAGCGTACCGCCGAGCTGTTTTTAAGTCTCAAAGGCAAGCATTCGCTGATGGTGGTGGAGCATGACATGAGTTTTATCAACACCATCTCGGACATCGTCACGGTGCTGTGCGAGGGTTCGGTGCTGGCCCAGGGCACGCTGGCCCAGGTACAGTCGGATGAGCGGGTGATCGAGGTCTATCTGGGACGATAAGCATGCTGAACATCCAAAACATTAATCAATACTATGGTGGCTCACACATCTTGCGCGACGTCAGCCTGCAGGCCATGCTGGGTAAGGTGACGGTCATACTGGGCCGTAACGGCGTCGGCAAAACCACGCTGCTTAAAAGTCTGATGGGCCTGGTACCCATCAAAACCGGCAGTATTGAGTTCAACGGCCAGGCGATTCACAAGGCCACACCTTACGAGCGGGCCCGTGCCGGCATGGGGTTTGTGCCGCAAGGGCGTGAGATTTTTTCGCGCCTCACAGTCGAAGACAACCTGCGCATGGGCCTGGCCTATAAAAGCGCGGGCACGCCGATTCCGGCTGAACTGTTTGAGTTGTTTCCGGTATTGAAGCAAATGTTGCAGCGCCGGGGCGGCGACCTGTCGGGCGGCCAGCAGCAGCAGCTGGCGATTGCGCGGGCCCTCGCCGCCGGCCCCAAATTGTTGATTCTGGATGAGCCGACTGAAGGCATTCAGCCCAGCATCATCAAGGACATCGGACGCGTCATCCGCATGTTGGCCGACCGTGGTGACATGGCGATTGTGCTGGTGGAGCAGTATTATGACTTTGCTCGGGAACTGGCCGACGACTATGTGGTGATGGAGCGCGGCGCCGTACTGGCACGTGGCCAGGGTGCCAATATGGAAGTCGATGGCGTTCGCGAGTTGGTTGCCATCTGACCACTGGGGAACGTGGGGGACAGCAAAGTACCCTTGTCTCCGCGAGGCCATAGGCCGCGGCAGCCCATGCGATTTTGGTCACTGCCGCCAGGGGGTGCTCAGGTTGACCAGATACGCGGCGTGTCGGCCTGAAGTTGCCAGAAATGCTGGCGCCAGCTGGCCCAGACCTGGCGCAGCAAGTCCATGGCCGGCTCCACCACGGGCGCCAGCACACGCAGCACGACCACTTGGCCGTCCGGGCTGGTGACACCGGCACTGAGGCCCAACGGGTGCGCGTCAATCACGGCGCGAGCCAGGTCAAGGGCGACCTCGCGTCGCCCTCGGGCCAGCGGGCTGCCGGCCACAAAAAACAGCGAAGCCAGGCAACGCTGGCCCGCCAGCCCCAGCGGACTATTCATCAATAGCAGGTCATCAGCCCTGATGCGGCCACGTTCTAGCCAGACACCGGGCACCTCAATGTGCTGCAAAAAATGCCCCTGTTCAAACGGCTGATGTGCCAGCGGCAGGCCCAGCGCGGTGACATCCCAGCCCATGAATTCGGCCTCGGGTGCCAGATCCAGTGTGAGGCGGTTTTCAGCGCGGCACTGGTTGTAGCAAATGGCTTCCAGCGGCAGCCATTCCAGCCGTGCCTGATCGGTCAGTGTGATGTGGCTGCGCTGCACTGCCAGCGCGCCGTCTGACTTGTAAAAGCGCGTGGCGCCGGGCGTGGTGACCAGCCCATGCGCGGCGCCGCTCGCGCTGACCGTAATGTCAAGGGTGTCGCCACCCACTAACCCGCCGGGCGGATGCACCAGCACATTGTGGCAGATGGCATCGCCCTCGGGATACAGACTTTGCAGAATGCGTAAGGGGCCGTCGTGCTGGTGGCGCGCCACCGTTCGTTCGCACTCACGGCGGTAATTCAGTTGCAGGCTGGCATGCCAAGTCATTGCTTTAACTTTGTTGTTGTTCGAATCAATGATTGTGCCTGAGTCCTGGACGTCCAACTTGCAGTAAGTTGACCCTAAGTCAGTCCTGCTTCACGCCATATCTATCGTCGCTTTGGCAACCGACTGAGGTGCTATCCAACTGCGTAGTTTTCCGGGATTCAGTAAACCTTGCGGGTCAAAACGTCGCTTGATACGGACAATCGCCGGGTCCAGGTTGTTCTGTTTCCCATCCTCTACTATGTAGACATGGGGGTTGTTAATTTGCACCCCATGGTCACGGTAGATTTGCATGATTTCGTTGAGGCGCTGTTCAGTGGTGTAACGTACCAACTGCAAGCCACTACAGTTGAATGCGCCTTCTTTGGTGCGCAGAAACTCCAAGTGCATCATCACTTCGCCAGCGAGTTCTGCTTCCAGAGCCTTTACTTGGGCCAGACGTGTGGCCGGGTTGAAGCCGCTCTGGATATAGGTCAGGTTTTTGTCCACTTTGAGTGCATTGAGCGTGGTGTGATTCCAGGTATATTCCAGCAGCGTCTTGGAGCCTTGGCGGGCTTCTTCGGCCGTCCTGCAATAGGTGACCTGGCCGTCCAGTTGGGCCACCATGTCGCGCATGCCCGCCTCAGATTGCGGAGCCACCAGCAACAGCACAGCATGGCAGCCCGTGGGCAGGTACTCGGCCAGTGTGGTGAAGTAATCGGGAATGGGTGCAGCCAAAAAGCACACCTCTTTTTTCTCTAGTCCTGGGGCGCTGCCAAAGCGGTCGGCAAACGCCAGTGCGGCGTCAAACTGTGTGAAGGTGACGATGCATTCAGTCCATGCGACGGTCGGGGTTAGCGCTATTTCCAGTTCCAGCACAATGCCATTGGTTCCATAAGTGTGGTGCAGCAGCATGGCTTCAGGGCCGCGCAGTTCAATAATTTTGGGTTCGGGTTCGACCGTCATGGCGCGAACTGCCAGCACATTGCCGGGCGCTGCCAACGGTCCGTGATTGATGGAGCCTGCGCCACCAAAGCCACCGCCAAATAAGCCACCGAGTGTCGCGCTTCGATAGGTGGAAGGCAGCCAGCGCAATTCTTGTCCCAGCGGTTTTGCATGTTCGTCAAAGTCCGACAGGCGAATGCCCGCCTGGGCACATCCCACGCCGCCTTTGACCCAGCCAAATCTGTTGTAGCCACTCAAGTCCAGAATCAAGCCGCCGTGTAGGGGTGTGCTCTGGCCGTAGTTACCTGTGCCACTGCCACGCACTGTGATGGGAATGTGGGCTCGGGCGCAGGCGCCAACCACTTGACGAATTTCGTCCTCAGTGTGCGGTCGCACAGCGATGTCGCCACGCTTGCCTGCAAGCGCTAGCTTGAGTACCGGGCTAAACCAGGAAAAGTCCTGCGAGAGTCGTCCGATACGCAGGGGGTCAATGATCCAGTCCAGGTCGGGCAAGAGATCGCAAAGCGGGTGGGCGGTAGTGGCTGTCATAGTTTTTTCCTTTTGAGAATCTGTTGAGATGAGGGCGGTGGTGGACCTAGTCTTGAGCGTGTTCGCTAGCGTGCCAGCCGGCCAGAGCGGCACTCGAGAGCCAGGTCATGAGGGCAAATAGCCCTACCCCTGTCAGAGAGATCAGCAGCAGTGCCGCAAACATGCGTGGAATGTTGAGTTGGAAGCCGGCCTGCAAAATCTGGTAGGCCAGTCCGGCACCCGTGCCGCCCGTACCGGCAACAAATTCAGCGACTACGGCCCCAATTAGTGCCAGACCGCCGGAGATACGCAGTCCGCCAAAAAAATAGGGGAGTGCACTCGGTATGCGCAGCCGTACCAAGGTCTGCCAGCGGGTGGCGCGATTCAACTTAAAGTAGCTTTGCAAGTCCGGTTCGATGCTTCTCAGGCCGAGGGTTGTATTGCTGATGATAGGAAACAGAGCGACCAGTGCGGCGCAGATCACCATTGAGCCCATAGGGTCCTTAACCCAAATGATGATGAGCGGTGCAACTGCCACGATTGGCGTGACTTGCAGTAGAACGGCGTAGGGAAACAGTGCCGTCTCGATCAGCTTGCTTTGAACAAATAAAAAGGAAATGAGAACCCCCGTGACTGTCGCCGCACCAAAAGAAAGCAGGGTGATCTTGACCGTGACCCAAAGTGACAAACTCAAGGGCGTCCAGTCCGCCACGAGTGTCTCAAACATGAGTAAGGGTGAGGGCACCAGGTAGGGCGGCAGTTCCAGTGCGGTCACCGTACCTTGCCATAGGGCTAGCAGTATCAGGCCGACAAGCGCGGGATATACCACGCGCTGTATGCGGGGCTGGTGCAGCAAAGGGACCCGTGGTTTGCGCTTTTTCACGGCGTCCAGAGCTGACTTGTGGATTGCAGTTCTGGTGGGATGCGGGGTACTCATAGCAG
>JBLHZH010000078.1:0-8431 GCA_047629695.1 Rhodoferax sp. | reverse complement strand
CTTGAACTTGGCGTCAAAGTCGTCTTCCGACATGATGCTGAATTTTTTCAGCGGTGTCATGCCAGGGTCGGTCACCACGTACGCTTCAAAGTACAACACCCGCTCAATGTCACGCAGCGTCATGTCGAGCACCAGGCCCAGACGGCTGGGCAGCGACTTCAGGAACCAGATGTGGGCACAGGGTGCTGCCAGATCAATGTGACCCATGCGTTCACGACGCACTTTGGTTTGGGTCACTTCAACGCCGCACTTCTCGCAGATCACACCACGGTGCTTGAGACGCTTGTACTTGCCGCACAGGCATTCATAGTCTTTAATAGGACCAAAAATCTTGGCACAAAACAGACCATCGCGCTCGGGCTTGAAGGTGCGGTAGTTGATGGTTTCCGGCTTCTTGACTTCGCCGAAAGACCATGAACGGATTTTCTCCGGCGAGGCCATGCCAATCTTGATGGCATTGAAGTTCTCATCGGGCGTGAACTGCTTGAACAGGTCGAGTAATGATTTCATGTTGAATCCTTTTCTTGTCCGTGTTTAGCTTCGTTCCAACTCGATATCAATACCGAGCGAGCGAATTTCCTTAACTAACACATTGAACGATTCCGGCATACCGGCTTCAATCGAGTGCTCTCCCTTGACGATGCTCTCGTACACCTTGGTACGACCCACCACGTCATCGGACTTGACTGTCAGCATTTCCTGCAGTGTGTAGGCGGCGCCGTAAGCTTCAAGCGCCCAGACCTCCATCTCACCGAAACGCTGGCCACCAAACTGTGCCTTGCCGCCCAGCGGCTGCTGGGTAACGAGACTGTAAGGCCCGGTAGAACGTGCGTGCATCTTGTCATCTACCAAGTGGTGAAGCTTCAGCATGTGCATGTAGCCAATCGTGGTCGGGCGGTCAAACTGATCACCGCTGCGGCCGTCAAACAAATTGGCCTGGGTTCTCGCTGACGTCAGGCCCTTGGCCTTGACGATGTCATCGGGGTAAGCCAACTGGAGCATGCCGCGAATGTCCTCTTCGGTGGCGCCATCAAACACTGGCGTGGCAAAGGTCGCGCCACTGCGCAGGTTGTCCGCCATTGCCAGCAATTCGTCGTCGCTCAGGAGGGAGACGTCTTCCGAACGGCCGGAGCTGTTGTACAGCGTATTGAGGAACGCTCGCAGGTCGGCGATTTTCGACTCCACCTGCAGCATGTCACCAATACGCTGGCCAATGCCTTTGGCAGCCCAGCCCAGGTGAACTTCCAGCACCTGTCCGATGTTCATCCGGGAAGGCACGCCCAAAGGATTCAGAACAATATCGCACGGTGTGCCGTCAGCCATAAACGGCATGTCCTCGATTGGAACGATCCGGGACACAACACCCTTGTTACCGTGGCGTCCGGCCATCTTGTCACCCGATTGCAGGTGACGTTTGACGGCTAGGTAAACCTTGACCATCTTCAACACACCGGCAGGCAACTCATCGCCCTGAGTCAGCTTCTTGCGCTTCTCTTCAAAAGCGAGGTCATAGCTGTGGCGGGTCTGCTCCTGCGAGTTCTTGATGCTTTCCAGCTGGGTCGCAATCTCGTCCTCGGCCGGACGAATATCGAACCAATGGAATTTCTCGACCGAGGTCAGATAGGCCTTGTCGATGGTGGTGCCTTTAGCGAGCTTTTGTGGCCCACCATTGGCGACCTTGCCGATCAACAGTTTTTCGATTCGGTCAAAGGCGTCGGACTCCACAATGCGCAGCTGGTCATTCAAGTCTAGGCGGAAGCGCTTAAGCTCGTCATCAATGATCTGCTGGGCGCGGCGGTCACGCACAATGCCTTCACGGGTGAAGACCTGCACGTCGATCACGGTGCCGGACGAACCCTGGCCCACCCGCAGCGAAGTGTCTTTGACGTCACTGGCTTTTTCACCAAAAATGGCGCGCAGCAATTTCTCTTCAGGGGTCAGCGTGGTCTCGCCTTTAGGCGTGACCTTGCCAACCAGCGTGTCGCCTGGCTGCACTTCTGCACCGACATAAATAATGCCGGATTCATCCATGCGATTGAGCTGTTGCTCGCTCAGGTTGGGAATATCACGGGTAATTTCTTCGGAGCCTAACTTGGTGTCACGCGCCATCACCACCAGCTCTTCGATGTGAATCGAGGTAAAGCGGTCTTCTGCCACCACACGTTCGCTGATCAGAATCGAATCTTCGAAGTTGTAGCCGTTCCAGGGCATGAACGCCACCAGCATGTTTTGGCCCAAGGCGAGTTCACCCAAGTCAGTCGATGCACCATCGGCAATCACGTCACCCTTGGCCAGCTGATCTCCCTTTTTAACGATCGGGCGCTGGTGAATGTTGGTGTTCTGGTTAGAACGCTGGTATTTGATGAGGTTGTAAATATCAACACCCACTTCACCTGCCTGTGCTTCGGCGTCATTGACGCGAATCACAACGCGAGTGGCATCCACATAGTCCACCAGTCCGCCACGGGTTGCCGTCACCACGGTGCCGGAGTCGACCGCAGAAACGCGCTCGATACCGGTGCCAACAAAGGCTTTTTCCGGACGCAGAATAGGCACGGCCTGACGCTGCATGTTGGCGCCCATCAAGGCGCGATTCGCATCGTCGTGCTCTAGGAACGGCACCAGGGAAGCGGCCACAGAGACAATCTGTCCTGGTGACACGTCCATGTACTGCACGCGCTCAGCGCCGACCAGAATTGACTCGCCGGCTTCCCGGGCCGAGATCAATTCACCGGTCAGAAGGCCTGCGTCATCGAGTGTGGCATTGGCCTGCGCAATGACGTATTTGCCTTCTTCGATAGCCGACAGGTAATCGATGTCCATCGTCACCTTGCTATCGACCACGCGACGGTACGGGGTTTCAATAAACCCATATTCGTTCAGGCGGGCGTACAGAGCTAGCGAATTGATCAGACCAATGTTCGGACCCTCAGGGGTTTCAATCGGACAGACCCGACCGTAATGGGTCACGTGCACGTCACGCACCTCAAAGCCGGCACGCTCGCGCGTCAAACCGCCGGGGCCAAGGGCCGAAACACGGCGCTTGTGGGTGATTTCGGACAGCGGGTTGGTCTGGTCCATGAACTGTGACAACTGCGAGGCACCGAAGAATTCCTTCAGAGCGGCCGAAATCGGCTTGCTGTTAATCAGGTCATGTGGCATCAGCGGCTCTTGCTCGGCCTGACCTAGACGCTCCTTGACGGCCTTTTCGATCCGTGCCAGTCCGGTACGGTACTGGTTTTCAGCCAGTTCGCCGACGCAACGCACACGGCGATTGCCAAGGTGATCAATGTCGTCGACTTCACCGTTACCATTTCGCAGATCAACCAGAATCTTGACCACGGCCAGGATATCTTCGTTGGTCAGCACCATCGGTCCGGTGGACTCGGCGCGGCCCATCTTGGCGTTAAACTTCATGCGGCCCACGCGCGACAGGTCATACGTATCAGGGTTGTAGAACAGGCGCTGGAACAGGGCTTGCACAGCATCTTCTGTCGGCGGCTCGCCGGGACGCATCATGCGGTAGATGGCCACACGTGCAGCAAACTCGTCGACCGTTTCGTCGCTGCGCAAGGTTTGCGAAATATACGCACCCTGGTCGAGTTCGTTGGTGTAGATGCAAGACAGATCCTGCACACCCGAGGTCCGAAGCTTTTTCAACAAAACGTCGGTTAACTCTTCGTTGGCCTTGGCTAGGATTTCGCCGGTGTCGGTGTCCACAATGTTACGGGCAACGACACGTCCGATCAGAAAGTCTTCCGGCACACTGATGTGCGTGGTCTCTGACTGGTCCAGCTCACGGGTGTGGCGCGCTGTGATTCGCTTGTCTTTGGCAACGACGACTTTGCCAGTCTTGTCGGTGACGTCAAAACGTGCCACTTCACCGCGCAGGCGCTCTGCCACAAATTCCATCTGGGCACCGCTATCCATCAAACGGAAGTTGTCGTTGACAAAGAAATTAGCCAAGATCGATTCGTGATTCAGACCAATCGCCTTGAGCAAAATCGTGACCGGCATCTTGCGACGACGGTCAACCCGGAAGTACAGGATGTCTTTCGGATCAAACTCGAAATCAAGCCATGAGCCACGGTACGGAATAATACGCGCCGAGAACAGCAACTTGCCCGAGCTGTGGGTTTTACCCTTGTCGTGTTCAAAGAAGACACCGGGTGAACGGTGTAACTGGGACACGATGACACGCTCAGTACCATTGATGATAAAAGAGCCTTTACCGGTCATCAGGGGCACTTCGCCCATGTAGACTTCTTGCTCCTTAACCTCTTTAATCACCTTGTTCTGCGACGTTGACGACTCGCGATCATAGATAAACAACTGCACCTTGGCGCGCACCGCCGAAGCGAATGTCAGGCCCCGGGTCTGGCATTCGCGCACATCAAAGGCGGGTTTGGCCAGGTTGTACTCGAGATATTTCATCTCGACAAAACCATTGTGAGAAATAATCGGAAAAGCCGCGGTAAAAGCCGCCTGCAGACCCTCTATGGTTCTCTTCTTCGGGGAAACTTCAGCTTGCAAAAATGCCGTGTAAGCATCTTTTTGCATTTGCAGCAAGTAAGGGATTTCCAGCACGCTGTCGCGACTGCCAAAATTTTTGCGAATGCGTTTGCGTTCGGTGTATGTGTAAGCCATTAGATCTCCGGGCAAAGACTAAGGAACCTGGGGGGGGTCCTAGGCAACTGGCGTGTTGAGCACCACACTCAACTAACTTGGTGATTGGCCACTACCAATCATTGGCGGACGGTTGCACATTGCGTGCAACCCGAACCAAGGCATCTTCTGCAGTCGGGGTCAGAAGACACTGAAAAGAAGACGCCAGGTCTGCTTTTCAGTGCACTCTTTACAAGCACCAAAGGCGAGGAACTCACTGGGAGCGCCCCGCCTTCTTCAAAACCGAATTACTTCAGTTCGACTTTAGCGCCAGCATCAACCAGCTTCTTCATAGCGGCCTCAGCATCAGCCTTGGAAATGCCTTCTTTGACATTCTTGGGGGCGCCGTCAACCAGGTCTTTAGCTTCCTTCAGACCCAAACCTGTGATTTCACGCACGGCCTTAATAACGGATACCTTGGCGGCACCAGCTTCCAGCAGAACGACGTTAAATTCGGTCTTCTCTTCAGCAACGGCAGCAGCAGCGCCGCCGCCAGCAGGTGCAGACATGGCTGCAGCGCTGACGCCAAATTTCTCTTCGATGGCTTTCACCAGGTCGTTGAGTTCCATGACCGTCATGCTGTCCAGCGCGGTCAAAAATGCGTCTTTATCAAATGCCATTTTTATTTCCTAACAATATTGGTTACCACATGCAGGAGGCTATCAAGCCTCAACTGCGTCAACTGGCTCAGCGGGTGTTTCTTCCACAGCAGCGCCTTTTTTCTCCGCGATCGCGGCCAGCACACGTGCTGTACGCGAAATTGGAGACTGCATCAAGCCCAGCAACTGTGCCAGCAACACTTCCTTGGAAGGGATACTTGCCAATTGCTTCACGCCGTCCACGTCCAGCGCTTTTCCACCGTACGCACCACCGCGAATAACCAACTTAGCGTTGGTTTTCGCGAAGTCAGCCACCACGCGGGCGGCTGCAACTGCATCTTCAGAAAAGCTATAGATTAACGGACCCGTCATCAGGTCAGACAAAACATCAAATGCGCCACCTGCAACAGCACGGCGAGCCAGTGTGTTTTTCAACACAGTCAGACTCACGCCGTTGCTGCGCGCGGTAGAGCGCAATTTGGTCATATCAGCTACCGTGATACCACGGTATTCCGCCAGCACGAGCGTTTGAGCTTTTGCGGCGAGGCCAGTCACATCACTGATGACCGCTTCTTTCTCACTGCGATTGAGACTCAAGGTCAACTCCTTCAAAATGTGTCTGTCAACAAAATGCCTTCAGACACGCCACATTTCAGCGACCAACTGTTCAGGAAACTAATCCATTTGCAGCGGGATCGCCATCTGCGTTGGCGGGGCCATGGGCGAACCCACGACACACCAATTAAGTACAAATCCGTACAAGTACGGTTCACGCACCAACGGTCTTGGATGGCCTGCCTTCACTTTATAATTTCAGCAGCCCACCACACCAGGTCGCCTTTGCAGGTGACCTGAATTTTTTGCTATTACGCAGCGATGGTTTGCAGGTCCACACGGACACCCACACCCATCGTTGACGAAACGGCGACTTTACGCAAATAAATACCCTTGCTGGTCACTGGCTTGGACTTGATCAGAGCCTCCACCAGTGCCGCCAGATTGCCTTGCAACTTGTCGGTATCAAACGAGCGACGACCAATAGTCGAATGGATAATACCAGCCTTGTCAACGCGGTATTGCACCTGGCCGGCCTTGGCATTACGCACGGCAGTGGCGACGTCAGGTGTCACAGTTCCGACCTTGGGATTAGGCATTAAACCACGTGGACCGAGAATCTGGCCCAAGGTACCCACAACGCGCATCGCGTCCGGGGCGGCAATCACGATGTCAAACGGCATGTCGCCGGCCTTGATCATAGCGGCCAGGTCATCCATACCGACGATGTCCGCACCAGCGGCCTTAGCCTCCTCAGCCTTGGCACCTTGTGCGAACACGGCAACACGTTTGGTCTTGCCTGTACCGTTAGGCAGCACGACAGCACCACGTACCACCTGGTCAGATTTCTTGGCATCAATGCCAAGTTGCACGGCCACGTCGATGGATTCATCAAACTTAGCGTTGGCGCACTCTTTGACGAGGCCCAGTGCATCTGCGAGGGGATACAGCTTGTTGCTGTCAATCTTGCCAACGAAGGACTTTTGTTTTTTAGTGAGCTGAGTCATTTAAACACCTTCCACAATCACGCCCATCGAACGGGCAGAGCCGGCGATAGTACGAACAGCTGCATCCATATCGGCGGCAGTCAAATCTTTCATTTTGGTCTTGGCGATTTCTTCGAGCTGAGCCCGTGTAATCTTGCCAACCTTATCGGCTTGTGGACGCGCCGAGCCCTTGTCAATCTTCACCGCCTTCTTGATCAAAATCGACGATGGGGGCGATTTGATGACAAAAGTGAAACTCTTGTCTGCAAATGCCGTGATCACCACAGGTAAAGGCAGACCTGGCTCGATGCCCTGAGTCTGCGCATTAAATGCCTTGCAGAACTCCATAATATTCAAGCCACGTTGACCCAATGCGGGACCAATGGGCGGTGATGGATTAGCTTTGCCTGCGGGAACTTGCAGTTTAACAAAACCGACGATTTTTTTCGCCATGCTTTTCTCCTTGCGGGTAATCACGCCCTGACCCTGCAATTAAAGTTGCCGGCCCGAGCTCCCCGGGGTTAACGACTTCTGACCAACATTCGCACTGCGTCGGAAAGTGCGAACTCTTCTAATTTAAATTCAGGTTTTCTCGATCTGCGAGAAATCCAGCTCAACCGGCGTGGCGCGACCGAAAATCGTCACCGCAACACGAACCTTGCTCTTTTCGTAATTCACATCTTCCACCGAACCGTTGAAGTCGGTGAATGGGCCTTCCTTGACACGGACAAACTCGCCCACTTCAAACTCAACCTTGTGCCGTGGCTTCTGGGTCCCTTCTTGCATCTGGGTGACGATTTTCACCACCTCAGCTTCAGAAATAGGAGACGGCCGATTTTTCGCACCCCCCACAAAGCCAGTGACTTTATTAGTATGCTTGACAAGATGCCAAGTGTCATCATCCATGACCATTTCAACCAGCACATAACCGGGGAAGAACTTACGTTCTGTGGTTTTCTTCTGGCCATTCTTGATTTCAACTACTTCTTCCATGGGAACCAGAATGCGACCAAATTTGGTCTCCATCCCAGCACGCGCGATGCGCTCAAGAATGTTGCGCTCAACCGCCTTCTCCATACCAGAATAGGCATGCACTACGTACCAGCGCAGATCCGGATTGGTCGGCGCAGTCGCCAGAACTTGCGCCGCACCCGGCATGTCGTTCGACGGCGTCTCTACAACATCATTCATTACTTTCTCCATCCCAGAATCAAGTCGTAAAACAACCACTCAAGCGTCTTGTCCGTGAGCCACAGAAACAAGGCCATGACCATGACAAAGACAAACACATAAACCGTCATCTGGATCGCTTCCTTGCGCGCCGGCCAGACAACCTTTTTGACTTCACGCCAGGCATCGCGGCCAAACGCAAACAGTTCCTTGCCGGGTTCGGATGTTAAAAACACCACAACCGCTGCTGCCAAGCCAAACAACAAGGCACTCCACTGAACCAATGCGCCTTGCTTACTGAACAGATAAAAGGCGGCGATGGCAGCAACGACCAAAGCCACTGCAGTGGCAAGCTTGGCCTTATCAACGCCGGTACTGACAGTTTGAACTTGTGGAGTGGCCATTTTTCTCGATCTCGTACATTTCTTCGCCTAACAGACTAAATCATCTGAAGAC
>JBLHZH010000077.1:0-8453 GCA_047629695.1 Rhodoferax sp. | reverse complement strand
CATCGCTACAGAATTTCGTGACCGCCGTCACCGCGAAGAACGCAAACACCGCCTTAATCGGGAAATCATGGCCCCGGATGTTCGACTTTCCGGCATTGAGAATGAACCATTAGGTGTTGTGAGCCTGATGGAGGCTCTCCGTATGGCTGGTGAGATGGATGTTGATTTGGTTGAGATCTCAGCGACTGCGGTACCTCCGGTTTGTCGCTTGATGGATTACGGCAAATTCAAGTACCAAGAACAGAAGAAGGCGGCTGATGCGAAAGCTAAGCAGACGGTTATCGAGATCAAAGAGATCAAATTCCGTCCGGGCACTGACGATGGCGACTACAACATCAAGATGCGCAATATCAAGCGCTTCTTGGCTGAAGGTGACAAGTGCAAAGTGACGCTGCGTTTTCGTGGACGTGAAATTACACACCAAGAAATTGGTATGGCCTTGTTGAATCGTATTCGTACGGAACTGGGCGACATGATCCTGATTGAGCAGTTCCCCAAGCTTGAAGGGCGTCAAATGATTATGATGATTGCCCCTGGCAAGAAGAAAATCGTAGCCAAGCCTGCGGCGGTCGATACGTCTTCTTCCGCTAATTAATAAGAATTTTGTGGCTGACTGGTTTAATTGACTATAAGCGACGGATCGTGGCAAAACGTGTTTTGCCACGCAAGCCCTGTATGACCTGCTCACTGGTTAAAAAGAGGGCAGGTAGGACAAGGGCTAAAAAGTGGCTCGGGGCCAACAAGGCTGCAAGTAGTTTGCAGACGCCTCACGAGCACAATGTAGAAGGAGCATGAATATGCCCAAAATGAAGACCAAGAGCGCGGCGAAAAAACGCTTCCGCGTTCGTCCAGGTGGAACCGTTAAACGCGGTCATGCCTTCAAACGTCACATCTTGACCAAGAAGACCACTAAGAATAAACGCCAATTGCGTGGTACGACATCTGTACATGAGACCAATATGGGTCACATGGCACAAATGTTGCCAGGCCGTGGTATTTAATTAACGACGAACAAGGAGTAATCACATGCCTCGCGTCAAACGTGGTGTAACGGCTCGCGCCCGCCATAAAAAAGTTTTAGCCCTTGCAAAAGGTTTTCGCGGTCGCCGCGGTAATGTTTACCGTGTCGCCAAAGAAGCGGTAATGAAGGCTGGGCAATATGCCTACCGTGACCGCCGTACCAAGAAACGTGTCTTCCGCCAGTTGTGGATTGCCCGTATTAATGCCGCTGCTCGTCAGTGTGGCATGACCTACAGCCAGTTTGCTAACGGATTGAAGAAAGCAAATATTGAAGTCGACCGTAAGATGTTGTCTGATATTGCCATTCACGATATGGCAGCCTTTGCCACTATCGTGGAGCAGGTCAAGGCCAAATTGGCTGCTTGAGTTAACAGCGGTTCACTGTTAAATCAATAGTGGCCTAAGCAAACAAATAAGGGCTAGAGCTTGAAAAAGCACTAGCCCTTTTTTTATTACCAGTGCACCCAAGAGAATTTATGAATGAGTTGAACGTCGTTGTTGAGCGTGCCAAGGCCGCTTTTGAGCAAGCCGGGACGCCCGCCGATCTGGAAAATGCCAAGGCCTTGTTTCTGGGCAAGTCGGGTCTTATCACTGAGCTGATGAAAGGCATGGCCGCCCTGCCTGTGGAGGAGAAAAAGTCGCGTGGCGCCTTGATTAACCTCGCGAAGCAGTCGATTGAAGCTGCACTGACCCAGCGTCGCCAGTCCTTGGCTGAAGCCGAGTTGTATGCCCAACTTCAGGCCGAAGCGATGGATGTAACGCTGCCAGGCCGCCAACGCGGGCAGGGCGGTTTGCACCCGGTTTCAATTACGCTTGAGCGCATTGAGGCCATTTTTGGTTCGATGGGTTTCGATGTGGCAGAAGGCCCTGAAATTGAGACCGACTGGTTCAATTTCACCGCCTTGAACACACCTGAGGACCATCCAGCGCGCTCAATGCACGACACTTTCTATGTGGAGGGTGGCTCGGTCACAGCCCCCAACCTGCTTAGAACCCATACCAGCCCGATGCAAATTCGCTACGCTGTGCAGCATGTTAAACGGCATCGTGCTGCTGCTGGACAGACTGGCGATGCGCTCTTTTCGGGTGACATGCCCGAGATTCGTGTGATTGCACCGGGGCGTACCTACCGTGTTGACAGCGATGCCACGCACTCACCGATGTTTCACCAGTGCGAAGGCCTGTGGATTGGTGAAAACGTCAGCTTCAAAGACCTGAAGTTTATCTTTACCGATTTTTGCCGTACCTTCTTTGAGTCTGATGACTTAGTGCTGAGATTTCGTCCCAGCTTTTTCCCTTTCACCGAACCCAGTGCCGAGATAGACATCCAGTTTCAAAGCGGTCCGCTGGCCGGTCGCTGGCTGGAGGTGGCGGGCTCGGGGCAAGTGCATCCGAACGTAATCCGCAACATGGGCCTAGACCCTGAGAAATACATTGGGTTTGCGTTTGGTATGGGGCCGGATCGCCTGACCATGCTGCGCTACGGTGTCAATGACCTGCGCTTGTTCTTTGATGGTGATATTCGCTTTCTGTCTCAATTTCAATAAGAGCGCAGAAGATAACCAAAGAACCGTTGTCTCCGCAACGTCGCAGGCTGTGGTGGTCCATGACCCCTAGATTGCTGCGATGCGCTTACAAAGAAGAGAAATTTAGGACGGGGATATTTGTGACTTCCTGCTCCCTAACCCATTTGAAAAGCTGACTATGCAATTCCCTGAATCCTGGCTGCGCGAATTCTGCAACCCGCCCCTGACGACCGCTCAACTGGCCGAAACTCTCACCATGGCTGGTCTTGAAGTTGAAGAACTTAAGCCGGTTGCGCCCCCTTTTACCCATATCGTTGTGGGTGAAATCAGGGACGTGGTGCAACACCCCAATGCCGACCGCTTGCGGGTCTGCAAAGTCGATGTTGGCCAGACCGACTTGCTCGACATCGTGTGTGGTGCGCCCAACGCCCGCGTCGGCATCCGGGTACCGGTGGCCATGGTGGGCGCTGAGTTACCACCGGGTGAGGATGGCAAACCCTTTTTGATCAAGATCGGCAAGCTACGTGGCATTGAAAGCTATGGCATGCTCTGTTCCGCTCGTGAACTTAAATTGTCAGATGACGCCGGTGGCTTGCTGGAATTGCCTGATACCGCCCCGTTGGGCCAGGATATCCGCATCTATCTGGACCTGAACGACACCTTGTTCACGCTCAAGCTCACGCCCAACCTGGCGCATTGCCTGAGCGTCTTTGGCGTTGCGCGTGAAGTAGCTGCATTAACCGGTGCCCCATTGCGGACTCCGACCTTTTCCGCCGTGGGTGTTGGCAGTGCCGACCGCTTGCCGGTGCAGGTCAGCGCCCACGACCTGTGTGGCCGTTTCTCGGGCCGTATTGTGCGTCATGTCAACACTCGGGCCAGCACGCCCCAGTGGATGGTGGATCGTTTGGCGCGTTGTGGTCAGCGCAGTGTGTCAGCGCTGGTGGATATTTCAAACTATGTGATGTTTGAGTTGGGCCGACCCTCGCATATTTTTGATCTGGAAAAAATTCAGGGTGGGCTGGAGGTGCGCTGGGGCTATCCTGGTGAACAACTCAAACTGCTCAACGGCAGCACCGTCACGGTTGATGATAAGGTGGGTGTGATTGCCGATGAGCATCAGGTGGAATCACTCGCCGGCATCATGGGCGGCGACGCCACTTCGGTGACGGACGATACCCAGCATATTTATGTAGAGGCGGCTTTTTGGTGGCCTAAGGCGATTGCCGGCCGATCGCGGCGTTTCAACTTCTCGACCGATGCCGGACACCGCTTTGAGCGCGGCGTTGACCCGCAGCATACGGTCGAGCACCTTGAGCGCATTACACAATTAATTTTTGATATTTGCAGCACACCCGATACGGTTTGCGGACCGATAGACGATTTGCAGGTCAATCTGCCAGTCGCCGCTGCTGTGCAGTTGCGCGTAGCGCGTGCCAGCAAGGTGATCGGCATGCCGCTCACGCAGGTGCAATGCGTGGATGCCCTGACCCGTCTGGGTTTGCCGTTAACGCAGATCGAGGGCACGGTGACCGTGCTGCCGCCGTCCTACCGCTTTGACCTGCAGATTGAAGAAGATCTGATTGAAGAAGTGGTACGCATGGTGGGGTACAACAACCTGCCTAAAATTCCGCCTCTGGCCCCCATCACCGCCAAAATTAGGCCCGAGAGCCAGCGCAGTTCGTTTGCTGTGCGCCGCGCCGTAGCCGCGCTGGGTTACCAGGAAACCATTAACTTCAGTTTTGTGGAGGCCCGCTGGGAGCATGAGCTAAGTGGCAACCTGAATCCGATCATGCTTCTCAATCCCATCGCCGCCCAGATGGGAGTGATGCGTTCATCCCTGTTGGGCTCCCTGCTGCAGGTGCTCAAGTTCAACCTGGACCGTAAGGCTCCGCGGGTACGAGTCTTTGAGTTGGGCCGGGTTTTCCTGCGTGATGCCAGTATCAAAAACACAGATACGACGGTCGAGGGTTTTCATCAGCCCATGCGCATTGCCGGTATGGCGTCTGGCAGCAAAGACGCCTTACAGTGGGGACGCAAAGAGCAGGGCAGCGACTTCTTTGATGTCAAGGGGGATATTGAAGCCTTGCTGGCCCCGCGTAAACCGGTCTTCAAGCCGGGTGAGCATCCCGCCATGCACCCGGGTCGCTGCGCCAGTATCTGGCTTGATGGTGTCGCCATTGGCTTTGTTGGTGAGTTGCATCCCCGCTGGCGCCAGGCCTATGAGCTGGCGCAGGCGCCTCTGATGTTTGAGCTGGAGTTGGCGGCGGTGCTACAGCGCGAGGTGCCTGTCTTCAAGGCCGTTGCCAAGCACCAGGCGGTGGAGCGTGATATCAACGTCGTCGTCAACGAAGCGGTGACCCATGCCGCTTTGATGGCCGCCGTGGCGACAGAACCCACGCAGGGCCTGTTGCGCCAGACCACCTTGTTTGACATTTATCGTCCCAAAGTGGCGAAAGACGCCGAGGCCGGTACCCCGGTCAGCGCCGAAAAGAGCGTTACGCTGCGTCTGACTCTTAACAGCGACGAGGCCACCTTGACGGAGGTTCAAATTGACAGCACCGTGCAAGCGGTGCTGCAGTCACTGGTGCAGACCGTGGCGGCCCGTCAGCGGGTTTAATGTGACGCTCCTGACGCCTCTAAAAAACAAGGAACGGAACTGCATGGATACATTGCCTGAAAATATCGATAGCTCGACCCTGACCAAGGCGCAGTTGGCAGAACTCCTGTTTGACAAAGTCGGCTTGAGCAAGCGCGAATCAAAAGACACGATTGATGCATTTTTTGAACTTATCAGTGATCGTCTGGTGGAAGGCGATGATGTCAAAATATCCAGTTTTGGCAACTTCCAGATTCGCACCAAAGCCCCTCGCCCGGGTCGCAACCCCCGCACCGGCGAGGCCATCCCGATCAAGGCTCGCCGTGTTGTGACCTTTCATGCCAGCCTTAAATTGAAGGAACAACTGCAGCCAATCGCACCACCGGTGCCGCCGCTTTAGGAGCATGGTAAGCATCAAGGTGCCGTCGTCTTCGCGAGGCCGCAGGCCGTGGCAGTCCATGCCCCCTGGATTGCCGCGCTGCGCTCGCAAAGACGATAAGTAAAGTGCTTGAGTCCCGCCCTGTTTTACCAGAAGTCAAGCCCATGAATTCAAATAAATTAATGACTTACAGTCCATGGCGCATGAGCGTAGCGCCGATGATGGATTGGTCTGATCACCACTGTCGATACTTTCACCGCCTGCTCACGCGCCATGCGTTGTTGTACACCGAAATGGTCACTACTGGCGCCCTGATCTATGGCGATGTGCCGCGCCATTTGCGCTATAACGCCGAAGAGCACCCGGTGGCGTTGCAATTGGGGGGCAGTGAGCCGGCCGACCTCGCCCATTGCGCCAAACTGGGCGAGAACTGGGGTTACGACGAGATTAACCTTAACTGCGGTTGCCCAAGCGAGCGCGTGCAGCGTGGTGCCTTTGGCGCCTGCTTGATGAATGAGCCCAAACTGGTGGCTGACTGTGTCCGCGCCATGAAAGATGTCGTGCAGGTGCCTGTCACGGTCAAGCACCGCATTGGCATTGACAAGTCAGAAAGCTACGACTTTGTACGTGATTTCGTCGGCACGCTGGCCGAGGCCGGTTGTGAGACTTTCATCGTGCATGCCCGCAATGCCTGGCTCAAGGGCCTCTCGCCCAAGGCCAACCGCGAAGTACCGCCGCTGCGTTATGACCGCGCCTATCAGCTGAAGAAAGACTTTCCGACTCTGACCATCGTTGTCAACGGCGGCATTACCACCAACGCGCAGGTGACGGAGCATCTGCAGCAACTCGACGGTGCCATGCTGGGCCGCGAGGCTTACCACAACCCCTGGTGGCTGGCTTCCTGGGATGCTGCCTTTTTTGATATAGCGCCTCCATCAGCGTTGGCGCTCCCGACCCGCGAAAGCGTGGAGTTGCAAATGTGCGATTACATGGTCCGTGAGGCGGCTGAGCACGGTACGCCTTGGACCACCATGGCCCGTCATATGTTGGGTTTGCGCCATGGTCTTGCCGGCTCGAGGCGCTGGCGTCAGGTCTGGAGCGATCACAAACTCAAAGGTCTGAGTCCGCACGCCGTAATGACGCTGGCCCATCAACCGGTGTCTGAGCCCGAGGTGACTGTTGAGTGAGAGTTTAAAAAGGGTATTATTTTTGTAAATTTTTTACTCAAAAGGGGATTAGTAGAATTTATTTATTTGTCACCTTGGTTGCGACGTTACCCTTTGTAACTCAGAGCGAAACTACAAAATGGATTTCACCGTTAGTGTCCTGTTAGGCTCCTTTTTGCTGTTAGTCGTAGCTCAGTTTATCTTCATCTGGGCGACGAAAATAGTCACTAACATTTGGCTGCTAGGCGTCAACGTCGAGATCAAAGTTGGAGGCAATGTCTATAACGGCGCCATGCCGCCTTGGCGTTCTCTGTCGGACGACGAACTGGCGGCAGTCATGATCTATACCCATAGCGGCTGGGGCAACCAGGGCGCCCCCATCACGCCGGCCACAGTCAAGGCGCAGCGCGAGGCGACCAAAGACCAGACTGTGCCGCACAAGAGAGGCGCGGCGCTCAAGGCCTCCATCTGACATGCCAGCCCCTGCGCCCAAGCCGCCAACCACAGCGCCTGCAACCGAGGGATTGACCCGCACTTTCGCGGCCAGTTTGTTGGCTCTGCTACTCACTTTGGTGGTGGTCTTTGTTGCCACCAACCAGGGACAGGCGTTCACTACTGAAGCCCTGCGACGCAGTGAGGTGGCGCGGGCACCGCAGCCGATTCCCGACTTTTCGATGCTTAATGGCGCGGGTCGACCGACCACGCTGCACCAATTGCTGGCTAGCGGAGAGCGAGTTTGGGTGGTGGACTTTTTCTACACCCGTTGCCAGACCGTTTGCAGCGTCCTGGGTGCGGTTTACCAGCAACTGCAGCGGCAAGTTGAAGCTCGTGGCCTACAAGGCCAGGTGGGCTTGCTCTCGGTGAGTTTTGACCCGGTCCATGACGACGTTCCCGCCCTACAGGCTTATGCAGCGCGTATGGAAGCGAACCCGGCGGTCTGGGACATCGTTTCACTCGCCGGTATCAGCGACCGGCGACGCCTGCTCGACGCCTTTGGCATCATGGTGGTGCCGGCGCCATTGGGAGAATTCGAGCATAACGCAGCCCTGCTAATTGTCAATGCACGCGGGCAGCTGGTGCGCATTCTGGATTACGACTCGACCGATCAGGTCTTGGACGTGGCGCTGGCCTCACGCTTATGAAGGCATTGAACTGGCGCGTTGCGCTGGTGGCCTCCGCAATTCTTACCAGCCTGCTGGCAGTTGGCTTGTCCCTGCCTCCTTTTCGCAATCTGATCGAGCAAAGCATGGTCTGGCACATGGTGATTCAGATGCCGTTGCTGGTGCTGGGCGGTGGGCTCTGTCTGCAGGCCATGGTCAAGCGCCCAATTGGCGCCTGGCTGGCGCCCTGGAACCGTTATGGCCTGACCGGTTTTCTACTGGCGCAAGGCATCATTGCCTACTGGATGCTGCCCCTGGCGATTGACCGGGCCGTGGTTGAGCCCCAAGCCGATGGCCTCAAACTGGTGTCTTTGCTTATTTGTGGTGGCTTGCTCCAGCATTCTTTTATCCGGGCTCCCGTGGCAGTCCAGCTCTTTTTTGTGGGTGTCAGCGTCACCATGATGCTGACGCTGGGGCGTTACTTTGTCACCACTGATCTTCGCTTGTGCAATGCCTATTCATTGCAGAGTCAGATCAATACCGGGCACGCATTGGTGCTATTAGGCCTTGCCCTTGGTGTTGCCTGGGGGCTGAGCCTGCGTTCGCATCTCAATAGTGGCTGGCCCAGGCGTTAACGCCTCGCCAGCAAGTTATCATGGCAGGCTT
>JBLHZH010000076.1:0-8486 GCA_047629695.1 Rhodoferax sp. | reverse complement strand
CTAGCGCCAGCTCAGCAGTTGAAATATCAACCCCCATACCGCCGACCATGATCGGCACATATTCTTTTTTACCAAATTTCAGACGGAAGTCATCAACACGTTTCATCAAAATCCTTGTGCGTTTCAGCCCTTGGCAATTGGCTTGGGCCGATGGCCCAAGCAGGCCTTGGGAGAACAGAAAATCGTCAGACCCAAGGGCCATGCAATTTTTTAATTCTACCTCGCCCCTATTTCACAACAGCTGTGTTGACAATACCCCTGCACGACAGGAGTACTTGACATCCGCTTGTAATTTTTCAACCTGGACCTGGGCGGCACGGTTACCGTAGACCGCAGATTTAAGCCATTCAAACTCGGCTCTCAGCAAACTTTCGTCCTCAACGCGGGTGTGCCAAACCCGTTGCTCGGCATTCCAGCGGTAGGCCCGGGCTTTCAACAGGTCCTTGGCCTCAAATGGTGCTCCCGTAGCGCTGACCTTGAAACTGGGCCGCTGACTGACGGCAATGATTTTGGCAAGCCCGCTCTGCTGGGTGGTAGGCAGGATCTCGTCGAGCACCGCCAACAGCGCGTGGCAATCGACTTCGGCCCGGTGCGCATCATAAAACCAGCCTTTTTCCATCACCAAGTAGCTCAACTTGGCAGAACCATAGCCCTCTTTTTTCCAGTCAATCTCCTGGAAGGAACAACCCCAGGGCAATTGCGCGAAGGCAGGGATACGGGCTTCACAAAAAGGCCGGTCAAAACCGGCATTATGGGCAATCACCAGATCGGCGCCCTGCAGCAGCGCGGCAATGCGGGCCTCATCCAAGCGCTGGCCATAAACCATCTCATTGTTGATGCCAGTAATCGCCTGAATCTCTTGGGGGATAGTAATACCCGGGTCCTCCAGTCCGTCATAGACCTGCACATCACCCACCAGCAAACCGGTCGTGCTGTCAACGTTGACCTGCAAAATCGCCAGTTCAATAATTTTGTCGCGTGTGGGATCCAGCCCGGTGGTCTCGGTGTCAAGCACCAGTATCCGCAACAGCGGGCCTTGCGCCTGGCGCTCGAAGTAGTGGGTGGGCACCAGACGGCGCAGCACCTTGAAGTCCGGATGGCGCGCCAGCGCGCTGGCCATGGTTTCGGCATCAGGCAGCAAAACCGGTTTGGCGGCTGGCAGGCGCTTGGCTTTTGGCCTAGCTGGGGGTTTTAAGGCGTAGGCACTGGGCATATCAGCGGAATCAAAGGCAAGCTGGAGTTGCGGGTCGGTCACGGTCATGCTTTCAAATTGAAAATCGGTCGACTGCTATTACACCGCACTCCGGGTCGCGGCATTTGCCAGGGCCTGTGTTTTACAACAGGGGGCGGAGTTCGCGTGCCGACTCAAACAGCAGGGGCAGCAACTCCCGCTGCATCGTCCCGGCCGTCAGCCGGCCTTCAGAAGCCACCACATTGAGGGCCGCCACCGTGACACCCTGAGTGTTGCGCAGCGGCACCGCCAGTGCATACACTCCCACTTCATGTTCTTCGCTTGAAAAACAGAAATCATCCCGGCGCACCTGGGCAATCAGGGCGTGAAAGACCTGCGTATCGGTCGTCGTCAAAGGGGTCATGCGCAGCAGATGACGCCCCGCCATCCAGTCGGCAAAAGCGGCTTCAGTCTTGGCGGCCAGCAGCACCCGTCCGGTCGAGGTGGCATGGGCCGGCAGTCGGGCGCCCGTATGCAAACCGTAGGCGATGACACGACCACGCCCGGCCTCGGAGGTGGGTCTGTCATTGCCGCTGCGCGCCACAATCACCACCTCGTCAGCGTCCAACACCACCGCTGAAAAAGACGCCTGCGCCTGTACCGCTAGCCGATTCAAAGTCGGCTGAATCGCCCGCGGCAAGCGAGCCGATGCCAGATAACTGCCAGAAAAGCGCAACACCTTGCTTGACAACCAAAAGTAACTGCCATCGGTCTCCAGGTAGCCCAAGTGGCTAAGGGTGAGTAAATGGCGGCGCGCCGAAGCTCGGGTGATGCCGGCACGCGCGGCAGCCAGTGTGGCATTGAGACGCTGGCGTTCGGTATCAAAACTCTCCAGTACCGCCATGCCCTTGGCCATGCCCTCAATAAAATCGACCTTCGCCATCGTCATTTTTCAAATCCTTGTTTTGCGCGATAGTCGCACATTTAGTGCAATGATCGCACAATACATGCCTTTTGAACCTCTTGTTTGAGGCCTCTCGTTTTAAGCTTATTCCTGTTACAAAGAGGAACAAATATGCGAATACAAGTGGCCATTATTGGTGCCGGCCCGTCGGGTCTTTTGCTCGGGCAACTGCTGCACAAGGCGGGTATCGATGCCGTCATCATTGAGCGCCAGAGTCCGGACTATGTACTAAGTCGGATTCGAGCCGGCGTGCTGGAACAAGTCACGATGGACTTGCTGGACGAAGCCGGTGTCGGCCTTCGCATGCATCGAGAGGGCTTGTTACATGGCGGCTTCGCCTTGCTGTTCAAGGGCCAGCGCCACCGTATTGACATGCATGCACTCACTGGGGGTAAAACCGTCATCGTCTATGGCCAAACCGAAGTCACACGTGACCTGATGGAAGCCCGTCAGGAGGCAGGCTTGAATACCGTCTACGAAGCCAGCAACGTCACGGTGCACGACTTTGACACTAAACAGCCCCGTGTGCGTTATGAAAAAGACGGCGTCAGCCATGAGGTTGAGTGCGACTTCATCGTCGGCTGCGATGGGTTTCACGGTGTTTGTCGCGCCAGCGTGCCAGAGAATGCCATCACCCAGTATGAAAAAATTTACCCGTTCGGCTGGCTTGGCATTTTGGCCGATGTTCCCCCAGTCTCGCATGAGTTGATTTACGCCAATACCGATCGCGGTTTTGCCCTGTGCTCCATGCGCAGCGAAACCCGCAGTCGCTACTACCTGCAATGCCCCTTGAGCGACAAAGTCGAGCAATGGAGTGATGACGCGTTCTGGGCCGAACTCAAAAATCGACTCGACCCCCAGGCCCGCGAGCAACTGGTGACCGGTCCATCAATCGAAAAAAGCATTGCGCCCCTGCGCAGTTTTGTGGCCGAACCGATGCGCTTTGGCCGCCTCTTTCTGGCCGGGGACGCCGCCCACATCGTGCCGCCGACCGGCGCCAAAGGCTTGAATCTAGCCGCTACCGACGTCAAATACCTGTCCACAGCACTGATCGAGTTTTACTTGGAGAAAAGCGGCGTGGGTATCGACACTTACTCAGATCGCTGCCTGCGCCGCATCTGGAAGGCCGAGCGCTTTTCCTGGTGGTTCACCTCACTGATGCACCAGTTTCCCGAGACTGGCGCCTTTGGCCAGAAGGTACAGGAGGCTGAACTGGATTACCTGATCCACTCACGCGCCGCCTCGGAGTCGCTGGCGGAAAACTACGTCGGTCTGGCCTTGGACCTGAGCTAAAGACACTGCAAGGACATAGGCGCCCGGTTAAATTAGAGGCCACCCCCAAACCCCTGCGCGCTCAGAAGGGCATACGTCTACCCAGCTTGGCCCTCAACCTGCCTGGCCCGGCCGTACTGATACGCTGTCAGCAAATGGGAGCCACCTGGCATCAAGTTAGAGTCGCCGACCCCGGCAGCGGCCGCTGTAAGTGCCTCGGGCGATCCAGTGCGAGCTCATAACCGAAACGCCTATCTATGACGGTTTACACAATAGCATTCCGCTCGTCAACGCCGATCTAAAAACCGACAAAGGTCAAAAAGTACCGTTCCTTGAGTTAGCTAAGGCCAATGTGCTGCTGACCTCTTTTCGCCCTTCGGCATTAAAAAAAGCGGTGCCTGAACTGGGCGCTGCTACATAAACGCTACCCCGCCCTGCCGGTAGCCATTGTGGGTACTCCCGGTCAAGGCGCCGGAGAGCCGGAACACGACATGACCTATCTGGCCGAGAACGGTTTGATCACGGGCCTCAATTTACCGGCCACCCTGTACGCGGACATGGGCGGCTCCCTGAAGGCCAGCGAGGCAGTACTGCTAGCGGTGCTGGCACAAAAGCCAAAAAGCTTGGGTCATTACCTTGAAGTCGCCCTATCGGGGACTGCCGCATATCTGACTTGGCCCCGTAGCTGGGGCCTAACCCGGCCCGGGGCCGCTGTAGGCGAAGGCCATGCCGGCTACCGGGTCTACGCCTTTAAGCATGGCCGGGTCGCCGTGGCCGCGCTAGAGCCACAATTTGCCCGCTCGCTGTGCAATGCAGTTGGCATGCAAGACGACAGCAGCGCCAGCCTGGCGTCTGCAGCCACCCAGACACAGATCGCTAACGTCCTGCTAAGCCAGGCACGACAGGGGTTGGAGCAAATGGCACTGGCGCAGGTAGCCAGCGCCATAAGCCGTGCGTATGGTCTTGGGGCTTTGCAGGTCTAACTCCAGCTTGCGCCGCAGCCGAGAGATGCGCATATCGACACCCCGATCCAGCGGCGATAGGTCACGTTCACCAAAGTGACCGACAAAGCAGCTACCGCATCGCGACTGCAAGGCAGCAAAAACGTCGTCCGGCAGCCTCCACCGTGTGCACTTTGAATCCGCATGCTACCGCCCGACTGCTTGGCAAAGCCATAAACCATGGACAGACCCAGAGCACGGCTAGAACCAAAACGTTTGGTGGTAAAAAACGGTTCAGAGGCACGAGTCTGGGTCACTGCATCCATGCCGGTGCCTGTGTCGGACACACTTATGACCATATAACAGCCCTAATAGCGTGATACTGACGTTGATATAGGCCGGCAAGGTACGCTTGAGCAGCAACAGTGCCGCATCCACTAGCTGCGCCATGATTTACACAATTTGCTGAAGGCGGCTGACAAAGCGTCATCCACCCGACCGAGTTTGGCGGCCAAGGGTTTCTTAAACTAATCGCCATGCCCTGTGCAGCGATGCTACATGCCACCAGTCTATCGTTTGCGCTGTGCCCAATGCTTGACCGATGACGCTATTGAAGCGCTGCTGGTGGCGGGCAGCGACGAACTCAAATGTAAGTTTGCCGCCAAACTCATCAACACCAAGTGGACCAGTACCATGAACCTGACCAAACCAAAGGCTGGCTCCGACTTCGCCGCCGTGCGTTCGCGTGCCAAGCCGCAACCCGACGGCAGATAAAAGTGTTCGGCACCAAGATTGACATCACCCACGATGAGCACGACATGACGGAGAACATCAGCCATCTGGTGCTGGCCCGCGTGCCAGGTGCGCCGAAGGGCATCAAAGGCATCGTGCTGTTTGTCATGCCCAAATTTATGGTCCATGAGGATAGCCGTCTGAGCGAGCGCAATGACGCCTAGTGTGTCTCGATTGAGCACAAACTCGGCATCAAGGCCAGAGCCCGACCGCTGTGCTGCAGCTTGGCGATCGAAGCGGCGCTATCCGTTTCCTGGTGGGTCAAGAGGACCAGAGCCCGGAATACATGTTCATCATGACAAACGCGGCCCGCTTTGCGGTCGGCATGCAGGGCATTGCGATTGTCGACTAGGCCTACCAAAAATCCGTGCGTTTTGCGCATGACCGAGCCCAGGGCCATGATCTGGCGAGAACTGCCAGACCGGTGGCGATCACCCCCCGATGTCAAACGCATACTACTAGCCATGCCGGCCCATGTCGAAAGCGCACGCGCGTTGGCCTAGGTGGCCGCAGCGGCCAGCGATGCCGCGCACCATGCCAGTGACAGCGCCAGCCAGGCCCGGAACCAAGCGCTGTACGAGTACTTGGCGCCAGTCGTCAAAAGTTTTTCGACCGAGAGGTGAATTAAAATGATCAACCTCAACGTGAAAATTCATGGCGACATAGGTTTCATCAAGGAAACCAGCGCCACCCAGCACTACCGCGATGCCCGTATTCTGACCATTTATGGGGCACGACCACCATTCAGACCAACGACAGCATCGCCGGCAAGACGCTGCGCGAGAAGGGCGCCGTGGCAAAAACCCTATGCGCCCAGATCGAGATCACCGAGCAAGACCTAGCTGTGCGCCTCAACGACGACTGCGTCGTGATGCGCAGCGCCCTGCAGGACGGCCGCCTGACACTCGAAGCGGCCAATGACTTCATTCAATGGCACGCAACCTGGTGGTGGCCCAAGACAAGATGGACAGTGACCCAGCGTTTTATAACGCCAAAGTAATCACCCCCCCGCTTTTATGCCGAGTCGGTGCTGAAGCAGGCGTCGGGTCTGGCGCAAAGCATTCTGCAGACAGACCCCACCACCAACCGCATGTCCATCGATTTATTCTGATGGGGACCGATAGAGTAAAACCACGGCCCGCGCCTCCATTGCCTGGCCCAAGCCGACCGGGCCCATTTTCTCGGCCGTCTTGGCTTTGACATTGATCTGGTCTACATCCACGCCCAGCGCTTGTGCAATCTTGGCCCGCATGGACTGAATGTGCGGCGCCAGCTTGGGCGCCTGCGCGACGACGGTGCTATCCACATTGCCAATCTCAAAGCCTTTTTCACGCACACGACGTACCACCTCGGCCAGTAGAACACCTGAATCAGCGCCATTGAAACGCGCATCAGTGTCCGGAAAATGCGTGCCGATATCGCCCATGGCGGCGGCGCCCAACAGCGCATCAGTGATGGCATGCAACAGCATATCGGCATCAGAATGCCCCAGCAAACCCAGATGAAACGGTATTTCTACGCCGCCAATAATGAGCTTGCGATCCGGCACCAGCACGTGAATATCCCAGCCTTCTCCTATTCTGAAATTCATCTCAATGTCCTTTTAAACGGGCGGTCAGCACGGCTTCGGCCAGCGCAAAGTCGGCTGGGTAGGTGACCTTAAAATTTTCTGCACTGCCTGCAACCAGCAAAGGCTGCAAGCCCTGTCGCTCCATGGCACTGGATTCATCAGTGACCTGGTCGCCGGCCTGCTCCAAGGCTTGCGCCAAGGCGCCAATACGAAACATCTGAGGCGTCTGGGCCAGCCATTTATCACTGCGCTCCAAAGTGGCTGCGACCCGCCCGCCGACTTCACTTTTCAGGGTATCGGGCAACTTGTGCGCCAATAGGCCGCCAACCGCATCCGCTGCACAAGCATCCATCAGGGTGTTTATTTGCGCCGGCGTGATCAGGCAGCGGGCGGCGTCATGCACCAGCACCCAGTCGTCGGGATCGGCGCCGCACTCGAGTAAAAAAATTAGGCCATTCAACACGCTGGCGGCACGGGTCGGGCCACCACAAGGGGCAATTAACAGCGTGGCGGAGTCCGAGTTCAAAAAATCATCATCGGCCGCCACCACCACGGTGATCTGGCCGATGCGGGTCACCTTGGTAAACGCCGACAGCGTGTGCAACACCAGCGGCTTGCCCAGCAGGGACTGGTATTGTTTGGGGCCGCTTGCGCCAGCACGTGCACCAGCGCCAGCACAGGGGATCAAGGCCCAAAATTGCGGATTGGATGACTGGGGGACGGGGGAATTCAGGGGAGCAGGGGTCTGAGGCATGGCGGCCATTCTAAAATGAGATTGCAAACGTGCTCCCTCCCCCCGCTTTCTGGCAATTCATGGATCTACCCAAACTTCTCCCCGGCAAGCGCTTCAACCTGCCACGCCCCATTGGCTCGGCCGATGCGCTGCTTCTGGCCCAACTGGGCCTACGCGAAAAATCGCTTGGCAAGCTCACCGCCATCGTCACCGCCAATGCCACCGACGCCCAGCGCCTGATTGACGAAATGGCGTTTTTTGCCCCCGATCTGCGCTGCGTGCTGTTTCCCGACTGGGAAACCTTGCCTTACGATGCGTTTTCACCGCACCAAGACCTGATCAGCGAGCGTCTGGCGACCTTGTGGCGCATCAGTCAGCGTGAAAAAGAAACCGGGGCCGATGTGGTGGTGGTGCCGGCCACCACCGCCCTCTACCGGCTGGCACCACCCGGCTTTCTGGCCGCCTACACCTTTCAGTTCAAGATTAAACAAAAGTTGGACGAGGCCCGCTTTAAGGCTCAGTTGACGCTGGCCGGTTATAGCCACGTCAGCCAAGTCGTGAGCCCAGGCGAGTACGCGGTGCGCGGTGGGCTGATTGACCTGTTTCCCATGGGCAGTCTGGTGCCCTACCGGGTCGACCTATTTGACGACGAAATCGACAGCATCCGCACCTTTGATCCCGACAGCCAGCGCAGCCTGTACCCGGTGCCCGAGGTACGCTTGTTGCCGGGTCGCGAGTTTCCAATGGACAACGACGCGCGCGCCCGTTTTCGCAATCGCTGGCGCGAACTGCTGGACGGCGACCCGACCAAAAGCCGTATCTACAAAGATATTGGCAACGGCGTTGCGACCGCTGGCATCGAGTACTACCTGCCGCTATTTTTTGAAGAAACCGCCACCGTCTTTGACTACCTTGGCGCCGAAGCCACGGTGGTGGTGCATGGGGATCTGGCGCCGGCCTTTCAACATTTCTGGCAAGATACCAAAGAGCGTTACCGCCTGGTCCAGGGTGATCCTGATCGCCCTGCTCTGCCGCCCGAGGCG
>JBLHZH010000075.1:0-8518 GCA_047629695.1 Rhodoferax sp. | reverse complement strand
CCAGCGGCCACCAGGGCTTGGCGGGCTCGGGCGTGGGGTCGGTTGGGGCGGGTGTGGCGCTGGCGATCTCGGGCGTGAAGCCCAATGAACGGATCGCGGCCAGAATGGGCTCGAGGATTTGGGGGTCATGTGTCACCGTCAGCACGCGCTGCATCAGGTTGAACTCCATGCCAGTCAAGCCCTCCATGCTGCCCAGTTTTTTGCGCAAAAGGGCCTCTTCAGTGGGGCAATCCATCTGCATGATGCGGATGGGTGTTGGTGTGCCGGCGCCCGTCAACACGGCGTTGCCCAGCGTTGGCGACACCCGGTGGTCAGCATGCTCGTCGCCAACCGTGCTGCAGCACGACTCTACAGCGTGCGCGTGGGGGTGGTCATGATCGTGTGAGTGGTGCTTGTGTTGGGTAGACATGACGAGTTTTAAAAACAGATTCACTCCATTACACAACCTGAAGTTACTATAGGGTCAATAGATTTCTGGAGTTGTTATGAAAATAGGCGAATTGGCACAGAGGGCACAATGTACGGTTGAGACTGTGCGCTACTACGAGAAAGAGCGTCTGTTGGCCGAGCCGGGGCGTACGTCCGGGAATTTCCGGGTCTACGGACCCGAGCATCTGGAGCGCTTGCGCTTCATTCGCAACTGCCGCGCGCTGGACATGAGCCATGAAGAAATTCACAAGTTGCTGGGTCTAACCGACCATCCCGGTGAGGGTTGTGGCGCCATTAATGTGATATTTGATCAGCACATTGCGCATGTCGATGAGCGCATCAGGGAGTTGACCCAGCTTAAGCTACAGCTCGCTGCGTTACGCCACCGCTGCCAAACTGAACAGTCGGTGGATGCCTGTGGCATCTTGCAAGGTCTGGCCGTGATGGAAGCTGAAGCTAAACCAGAGCGTCATACCCATTTGGGATAAAGCATGGAAGGATTAGCCCTTCATCACTCCCCTTGGATACCAAGCCATGCCGCAATTTGAATTTCGACTCAGCATCACGGAACAACAATACTTGAACTACTACCGTGGTTCGGTCAGACAAGTTATTGTCAGAAGTAGCACGGGAGCGACGATTCAGTTCCCGGCTTCGCTACTCACAAAATTTGTCACCCCCAGCGGGGTCCACGGTCACTTTCTTCTGACTTGTGACGATGCCTTCAAGGGCTCTGAGGTCCGACGGGTTAACTCCCGCGCTCAATAGACCCAGGGTAAAAACCGTTTGCTGGTCTGCTTATAGTGGCCATAGGCCGGGTACTGCTCCAGCATCCAGCGTTCTTCAACACTGGCCTTCAAGGACAGAACCATAACCAGTGCGGCCCAAGCCAGCCACGCGGCAAGGGGCTCGGACAGGCAGGCGAGGGCAGCCGCACCTGCAAATACGGATGTGTACATGGGGTGACGAATCCAGTGGTAGGGCCCGGATGTCACCAAGTGGCCCTGGTCTTTGGGTGTGGGGCGAATATTGAAGTTTCCCAGGCGGTTGTGCCCGAGCGTCCAGGCCGCGAGCGCGAGGGATATAACAACCCATAGCAGGGCAGTCAGTGAGACGCTGGCTTGCAAAATCCTGGGGGTGGCCAGTGCCGCCAGCAACAAAAGCAGGCCGAACTGGAGTGCCACCAGCAGGGCTCCCAACCACTGGCGTTGTCGATGTGATGAAATCAACATCTGCTACAACTTGTTTTCATGGCTGGACGCGCCCCAAAACTACCAGGGCGCCGGCCTGAGTCTGGACGATTACGCCCTCGCCAGAGGCCGGATAGATGCCCGTCAGCGCGGTGATGTTGACTTGATGTGTCACCACGGCCAGTACGCCAGGTCCTTTCCATTGTCTGAAAATCTCAAGTGCCGCCGCTGTTTGTTCTGATTGCGCTGAATTCCGGTTGGCCTTGCCAAAGAAGGAGTTAAACACGGGTGACTCTTGGACCCTGTCAGGAAACGCCAGTTGCGCTGTTTCCTGGGCACGGCACCACTGCGATGTCAGCACCTTTTGTACTGAAACTTGTTGCGCCCGAAACTGCTCGCCGATGCGTCGTGCTTGCGCTTGGCCTGAGGCATCAAGGTTGCGTTGGGTGCTGCAGTCGCCCCGCTTGAAGTTGGCAGGGTCACCGGTGCCGGGCGCAATGGCATGGCGAAAAAGGACGATTGTGCCGCTCTGCAGTGCCGACCAGCTGGATTCTGGTTCGGCACCGAGGGCGCCAAAAGAAAGTGTTGTGCTTAATGACAAGGCAAGAACCGACAGCATTCGCCGGCGGCCTTGACTGAAAGAGTCAGTGAGGCGGTCAGTGAACTCAGTTGTCTTCATGTCTTCCAGTCCAAGTCTTGCATGATCGATCTAACCGCCAGTCATTAGGGTGGCCAGCAGGGAGGCACAGGCGACACCCGTCAGTTGCAGGCGCAGGGGCAGGTACCAGCCGGGCAGTGCCAGCTGGATGGCAACGCGTCGGTCCAATAGATAATGTGAAATAAAGGCTACAACGAGGATGACCATGCCAATTTTGTGCCCCTGCGGCAGGACTTGCGCCGATAGCAGGGCAAGCCATCCAGCGAGCGCCGGCACCACACTCCAGACATACATTTGAGTCACCGCATTTTGTTTTTGACTGTCAGCCCGCATGGCGAAGGCCCAGTGCAGTGCGCCCACGAAACTCAAAATGGTGGCGCCGTAACCCACCAGGGCCTGCTGCCAGAGCTGGCTGGAAGGGGTGTCGAGCCAAGCGCCAGCGGCTGTGATCAAGAACGGCAGCAAGCCGCCGTAACCTAGCCAGGCTACAGCGGTAGGTGCAGATCGGCGAGTCATGACGCGACAATTAGATTGAATGCGCCTGGAGTTGTTCCAGGTTGACAAATTCAAGCGCTTTGGCCTGCGTGCTTTCCAGTACGACGGGGGGTGCCACGCCGGCCAAAAGTGCTTCTTTCCAGCGGTTGGCGCAAAGGCACCAGCGGTCGCCAGCGCGCAGACCCGCAAAACGATATTCGGGTCTGGGGGTGATCAAGTCATTGCCTTGGGCCAACGAATAGTCCAAAAAGGGCTGTGTGACTCTGGCGCATAAAACGTGCGAGCCGTGATCCTCTGTATCGGTGCGGCAACAACCGTCACGAAAGAACCCTGTGAGCGGGTCATAAGAGCAGGGTATCAGTGCTGTTCCAAGAACATTCAGGGTGGGCGTTGCCATATTTTTAGCGATCTATGTAGGTGAATGACGCAAGGCATCTGCAAGAGTGCCCCATTTACTTCTCGTCTCTGCGAGCCTAGGGCGGCAATCCATGATTTCTTAGATTGCCACCTCGTTCCTCCTTGCAAAGGCGACAATCTGGTGATATTTTGATTATTTACAGATCCCTCTGGCAATTCTAGGGGTCCAACTTCAGTGGCACGACGCCGGGGCAGAGAGCCCACAGTTTGGCAAGGTCACTTTAGAATTTGGGGAGTCGAATACGACTGACCATCAGGGAGCCAGAAACGGCAAACAACAAAACCAGGGGGTGCAGAATGAAGCCGCCAATAAAAATCTGCCCCAGCCAAAGAGACTCATTCAGCGCCTCTTGCGTGGCCGCTACAAACATCACGATCACCAGCAGAAGCGAGGTCGGAATGGGCGTGCCCTCAAAATATTTGACTTTGTTCTGCCCCGCAGAGAGGGTTTCGGCGGTGACGTTGTAGCGCGCCAGACGCGACACCCCGCAGGCGACAAAAAAAGTTAGGATGATGCGGTCATACAGCCCCTGCATGCCACAGCCGTAGGCAATCATGGCGGGGGCAACGCCAAAGGAGATGATGTCGGCGAGAGAGTCAAGTTCGCGCCCCATGGCCGATGTTTTCTGCCGCCAGCGGGCAATCCGGCCGTCCAGTACGTCAAATACCAGGGCTGCCAGCACCAGTCCGCAGGAAAAATAGATATGCAGGACCTCACTGGTTTTAAGGTACGTCATGATGGAGAAAATGGCCCCGGTGCCACAGACTGCGTTAGCCAGCGTGAACCAGTCGGCAAGGTGAAACTCCCGAATCATCGAGAAAGGTTTATTCATGGTGCATAGTATGTTTTGACTAACGGTATTGTCTTTGCGAGGCCGCAGGCTGTGGTAACCCAGGATGTCATGGGTTGCCGCATTGAAGGCGCACAGACAACGATACCTTGGTTATTTGTCCCCGGTAGTAATAAATTGTTAAATGACAGTGGCGTGAGATCAAAACAATGGTACATTACATCTCTTGACGCGCGATGGAGCAGCCTGGTAGCTCGTTGGGCTCATAACCCAAAGGTCGTAGGTTCAAATCCTACTCGCGCAACCAAAATTTAAAAAAGTGTTCTTGTTTTTGACAAGAGCGCTTTTTTTTTGAACGAAAGTACCCACCTCATGGCCGGTCCAACAACAGAATTTTGGCAAAACCGTTTTGACAAGAACGAAACGGGCTGGGACCGGGGGGCGCCTAGCCCCCAGTTATTGACTTGGCTGGACAGCGGCGAGCTGCAGCCTTGCCGTATCGCGGTGCCTGGTTGCGGTGCTGGTTGGGAGGTGGCTGAACTGGCAAAACGCGGCTTCGACGTTGTGGGTATCGACTACACCGCCGCCGCCGTGGAACGAACTCGCAGGCTACTCGCCGCGCAAGGCGGTCAGGCTGTGGTCATTCAGGCCGATGTACTGAGCTACCAACCCTTGAGCCAGTTTGATGCCGTCTACGAGCAAACCTGTTTGTGCGCGATTCACCCGGAGTACTGGCAGCAATACGTGCAGCAGTTGGGGCAGTGGCTTAAACCGAACGGCCAGTTATGGTTGATGTTGATGCAGATGTTGCGTCCCGGCGCCAGTGAAGAAGGCATTATTTACGGCCCACCTTATCACTGCGACATTAACGCCGTTCGCGCCTTGTTACCTGAGAAGGCCTGGATCTGGCCCCAGCCACCCTACGCCAAGATCGCCCATCCTTCGTTGTCACATGAGTTAGCCGTGCCGTTAATGCGGCGCGTCATCGGTTGAATCCCTCGATCATTGACTCAACTCATTCAGGAATTTTCAATGAAACATACCCTCAGCCGATTACTGAAAGTAACCGTCCTCATGACCGTTGTTCTTTGTAGTGGTTGCGCCGTCATTGCCGTAGCGGATGCCGTTGTTGTCGTTGCCGCAACCGTTGTCGTCACAACCGTCAAGGTGGCCGGCGCTGTGGTTAATGTGGTGATTCCAGACTGAAAGCGCTTTAAACCGGCTTGGTGTGGCTGCCGTCACACAGCGGTTGGTTATTGCTGGCTTTACAGCCGCAAAAGAAGACCTCCTTATCAATGTCCGGGCTGTACTTGACCGGTATAAATGAACTGCCTTGATGCGAACCATCACAAAAAGGCTGGCGCTTGCTCTGGCCACAAGCGCACCAAAAATAGTCTCTGCCACGCACAACGCTAACGGCAAACGGATTGTCTGATGCACGAACGGGGAGAGTCATAGCGGGTTTCCTTGGGTTGGCAAGTGGGAGCGACTCAAGTTTCCCCCTAATTCTGGACTGACGCAAGTGACCTCTGTCGTGCTGAGTGCCAGATTGTTTCCTTTGGTTTGCGCTTGCCGGGTCTTCCTTTAGAAAACCCGGGAGGTTGACTGCAAGTCTCCATTAACGGCGTGCAACAAGCCTTGGCAACCAAGCCAATCCGCAGGGTCAGGAAGGCAGTGGCCGAGCCATTGGCAATGCTGTGGGCCAAAAGATGGCCAATGCCTTGCAAACCCGGTAGGGCGCCTGCCAGCGATGGCGCTGCAGAATTGTCCACGGGCGCTCGCAGGGCTTTGGGGAGTCGAAGTAGCAGTACCAGCGGGGTCGTCACCCAGGCGGTGAACAGGGCCAGCAGTGCCCAGAACATGGTTTGACCAGCGGCTGAGTGTGGGCGATCCGCCGCGTCGGCCAGTGGCGTGAAGGTGGCCAGCATGGCGGTCAGGAAATACAAAACCAGCAGAACGCCAATCAGAGTCAGCGCCTGCGTGATGGTCTTTTTCGTGACCTGTTCAGATGGCCCCGGTTAGCGCGGTTGCGTGGCAAAACGGCCCCGCAGGTAGGCCAGAATAGCGCCGGATTCGTACAGCCACTGGCTGTTACCGGCGGCATCGGTAATTTTCAGGCAAGGTACCTTGGCCTTGCCCCCCCCTTGCAGCAGTGCCGCACGGGGTAGGCTGTCTATTTTCTGGGCATCAAGGCGTTCAATCGGCAGCGACAGACGTCGCATTTCCTGACGCACCTTAATACAAAAAGGACAGGTCTGGTATTGGTAGAGCACCAGGCTGCGGCAGTCCACGTCAACCTGCTGTTGCAACTCAGCTGGGCGTACCAGGCCCTTGGGCCGGCTGATCAGCTCCCACAGTTGCATTAAAGGGCCGAGAACGCGGCGTAGGGTTTTAAAGAAGGTGCGGATGATGAATTTCATGGTTTTGGTTGTGTTGGACGGAGGGATTGCGCGGTCAATCCTCAAGTATCTCATCGTCGCTAACCGGCGCCAGAGCGTCAAAATGCGTTGGCCTAACTGACGTGTCAGCCACTTGGTTGACAATCGTAGGTTGACCCCCAATTTAAAGCCATGATTTCCACCACATCTGAAGTACCTGTCCAAGCGGCTGAGCCCCAGCCTGCCAACGCCCCTGATGCTGTTCCAGCCGCGCAAGCGGTGAGCCGTTCGCGATCTGTCCAACCCGTGCTGGAAAAGCTGTTTGAACTCTATCCGCATCTGTTTGGTGCCGATTTTCTGCCTCTCAAACTCGGTATTTTCCAGGAATTGCTGGCCAGCCATCCTGAACACTTTGCACGTGATAGCCTCAAACTCGCGCTGGGCATGCACACCCGCTCGGCCCGTTACCTGCAAAGCGTGGCGGCTGGCAATCAGCGCCATGACTTGCAAGGTGCTGCGGTTGAAGACGTGTCGCCGGCCCATGTTTACCTGGCTTTGCTGGAATTGTTCCGGCGTCGCCAAGGGCGCAGTCAAGAGGATTTGCGACCCAAGTTTCGGGCTCAGTTAATTGCCGCGTTTGAGGCCTCGGGTCTGACCCGGCAGGATTATTTGAGCGCAGTGCAGACCAACAACGAGGAGGCCACTGCCTTGCTCGAAGAGGCGCTGGCCGAGGTCGATCAAAAACTGGCCAAGGACGAGGCCCTGTTGCGGGCATTTCAAGCCAGCGGCAAGACGTTGCAGGAGTTTGCCGACATGTACGGCCTGGATGCACGTGACGTCAACCGGGCGCTGGCGCGCCAGCGCCGCCTGTCCGGCACGCCGCCTGCCCCCTGATTTCTGGGTAAGCGGTTTTATCGGCTGCTGGGCCGCTGGCGGTGGTGGCCAAAGCCATTTTTGCGCGTTGTTTCCATCACGCTGCGTGTGACCCGTGGCGATAAGGTCCCCATGTGAAAGGCCAGTTTGCGGTCACGCAAAGCGACGTCGGCTGCGGTGACGCGGTCGAAGCGGCGCAGGTGGTCGTTCCAAGAGGCGTCCTCGATCATTTCGACGAAGTGGCCAGGGTGGTTAATGTCTTGCAGCAACTCCCATGACAAGGCGCCGTGACGTAGCCGGCTGCGCCGACTCTCCAGCATCAGTTTGCGAAACTCGGTGGCCTGTAGCGGGTCAATCTGATACTCGATGGTGGCCATCACATGGCCTCGCGTCGGTGGTTCGCTGGCCTGCGGCACCTGGAACAAGGTGGACGGTGTCAAATCCTCCACAATGCCATGGCCAGGCATCAGGCGATTGGCGAGCGCCCTAGCCGCAGTGCCGGCCAGGGCACCCAAGATCAGACTGAGTTGCACGTTGCTGACAGTTGCCACCTGACCCCAGACGGCGGCGCCTACTGCGCTGGCGCCCATGATCGCCATCTGGTACATCGACATGCCACGGGCGCGCACCCAGTCCGGCAACCCCATTTGGGCTGAGACACTGAGCGAGTTGGCGGTGGTGATCCAGGCCGCCCCGGCCATCAACATGGCTGGTACCGCCACCCAAGCATGGGGGGTGAAGGCGATGACCAGCATGGCCATCGACTGCAGGGCGGCGCCACACAGCACCAGTACGTCGCGCGCGAACTGCCGGCGCAACTGCGGCAGAAACAGGGTGGCGGCAATGGCGCCCGTGCCCATGGAGGCCAGCAATAGGGTGAAGGTGCCGGCATCGCCGCCGTTCAGGCCGCGGGCCACCAGCGGCAACAGGGCTAACAGCGCGGTGGAACTGAAGAAAAAGATGGAAATTCGCAACAGCACCCCTTTCAGGTGCTGGGATTGGACCACGTACTGCAAGCCAATGCGCATGGCACTGCCCAAGCGCTCGCGTCCCAACGGGTGGGGCTTGTGTTGGCGCTGCCAGCGCGTGATGACCACTGCTGCCACCAGCGACAACACCGCGTTTAATAAAAACACCCAGATGCTGCCGACGCTGGCAATCAGCGCGCCGGCCACCAAGGGGCCAATAGTGCGCGAGGCATTCATTGAGACGCCATTGAGCGCCAGCGCGGCCGGCAACTGGGCGCGCGGCACCAGTTCGGGCACGATGGCGGCAAACACCGGCCAG
>JBLHZH010000074.1:0-8523 GCA_047629695.1 Rhodoferax sp. | reverse complement strand
CATAAAGCGAAAGGTAAAGCACCAGGATCAATAAGATATTGCTTGCCGGTACTGTGGAGGCGGTCTCGGCGGTGGTCAGCACGCCATAGACCAGCCAGGGTTTATCAGACTGGCGAGCGTGGTCGAGTCCATTTTTTGTACATCGTCGAACCAGTCGGTCATGCGCTCGATGAACTCATGCCTCTGCTTCATACGCGCCTGAGCGTGAATATCCTCGGCTACGCTGGGTTGCTCTATTAGAGCGTCGCGCAGCATCGACAAGGTCGGATCAATCTCGCGCTTGCGCCGCTCAGACGCCAGCGCGCAAAAAATAGCCCAGACATCGTCAGGGGCCTGGAAGTACTCCCGCCGGTCGTTGGGCTGATGAAGCAGACGCACCAGACTCCAGGATTGCAGCTCTTTGAGGCCCATGCGGACATTGGAGCAGGAAAAACCCCAGCGCCTCGCCTATTTCGTCAGCATTTAGCGGTTTGGCTGAAACATAAAGCAGAGCATAAATTTACCCCGCAGTTCGGTTGACACCCCAGCGACGCCCCATCTCACCAAAGTGAAGGACAAAACGCTAGGTTAAGGGCGGTAAGTTCATGGTTGCTTTCTTCTGTATTTTTAGTATTTCCTGAAATGACAGAAATAACAGCAAAAAACATTGTCTCAACTCTATCTTTAATAAGGGTTACTGCTGATCAGCCAAGCGCTGGATGCTGCCAGCGCCAGACCTTGTAGGCGCAAACCGTGGCCAGAAGACCCGAGACGGTAGTGGCCACAAATACCGCACCCAGGCCGTAACGGGCGCTCAGGGCGCCACCCGCCAAGGCCCCCAGCACGCCAGGGAAGCCGTAACCAATAACGGTGTACAGCGCCTGGCCGCGGCCCCGCAAACGCCCCGGAAAGTGGTGCGACAGCAAAGCGATAGCCACCGAATGGTGGGCCGCAAACGTAATGGCGTGGAGCGCCTGCGCCAGCAGCAACACCGGCAACACTGTGGCGCTGGTAGCGGTCAGCCCCATGCGCAGCGCCGTCACCCCGGCGCAAAGCACCAGCCAGCCAGTCAGACTCAACAGCGGCAGCCAGCGGCTCTGGCTGAAGAACCAGACAATTTCGACCACCACCGACAGCGCCCACAACAAGCCGATCATGCTTTTGCTGTAACCCAGCGAATCCAGATAGAGCGAGAAGAAGACATAGATACCCATGTGCGACAGCACATGGAAGAACATCGAAGCAAACAGCCATTGCACCTGCCGCTGACGCACCACTGGCCAGATGCTGCCCTTGACGCTGGTCGCGGCATGGGCCTCCTCCTTCTGGTCAGGCAAGAGCCAGGTACTCAGCACCACGGCCGCCAGTGTCAGCACGGTCCAAGCCGGAAAATGCGCCATACCAAAACGCTCGAACCAGGCTCCGGCCAACAGCACAGTCACCAAAAAACCCATCGAACCCCAGAGTCGCACCCGGCCATAACGGCGCACATCAAAGGCACCGCCATTGCTGACCAGATGGGCCATCGCGGCCTCGCTCATCGACATCATGGCGCTGGTGTGGGTAAACATCACCAGCAACACCGCCGCCAGCCAACCCAGACCAAAGTCAAACCACAAGCCCAACGACGCCAGCAGGGCGACAGTGGCACCCAAACGCAGCAACTTGACGCGCTCGCCAGTGTGGTCACTTAAAGCGCCCCAAGCATAGGGGGCAAACAGCCGGGTTGCCGCCTGCACCGAAATCAGCAGGCTGATGGTAAAAATATCCAGCCCCATGTCTTTCAGCCACAGTGGCAGGTAGGGGTTGAAAAACCCGACATGGGCAAAGTAACTGGCGGACAGGGCCGCAAAGGGAATCAGGTGCCGGCGCCGGGTCGACGCGTCTTGATCGCTCATGCCGTCCGGTCGCCTAAAGCGCGGCGCGGATGGGCGGCAAAGTGACCACCACATCGCCACACTGGGCGCGCTGGCGCAAGGCATGCTCCATGACGACCAGCGCCAGCATGGCCTCGGCAATCGGCGTGGCACGGATACCAACGCAGGGGTCATGCCGCCCCTTGGTGCTGACTTGGGTGGACTGGCCGGCAGTGTCAATGGACTCGCGCGGTGTCAGGATGGAGCTGGTCGGCTTGATAGCAATCGACACCTCCAGGTCTTGCCCGGTTGTGATGCCTCCCAGCACGCCGCCAGCATTATTCGACAGAAAGCCGGCAGGCGAAAGGGAGTCCCCATGCTGGCTGCCACGCTGGGCCACGCTGGCAAAGCCGGCACCAATTTCAACCCCCTTGACGGCGTTGATACCCATCATGGCAAACGCAATGTCGGCGTCCATCTTGTCAAACAGGGGTTGTCCCAGGCCGACGGGCACATTCGAGGCGGCGATACGCAAACGGGCACCACAAGAGTCGCCGCCCTTGCGTAGCGCCTCCATATAGGTTTCCAACGCCGAGACATCGGCCAGCGGGGCAAAAAACGGGTTGGTCGGCACAAAATCCCAAGACTCGAAAGCAATATCAATCTCGCCAATCTGGGTCATGCAGCCCCTAAACACTGTGCCATATTGCTCAAACAACCACTTTTTGGCGACTGCACCGGCGGCCACCATGGGGGCGGTGAGACGCGCCGAAGAGCGCCCGCCGCCACGTGGGTCACGCACGCCATATTTCTGAAAATAGGTGTAATCGGCGTGGCCGGGCCGGAAGGATTCGAGGATGTTGCTGTAGTCCTTGCTGCGCTGATCGGTATTTTTAATCAGCAGGCAAATCGGCGTACCTGTGGTTTTTCCTTCGTAGACGCCCGACAAAATCTCCACGACATCAGGCTCGTTGCGTTGTGTCACAAATTTGGAGGTCCCGGGCCGGCGACGGTCCAAGTCGGTCTGAATGTCGGCCTCGCTCAGACGCATGCCCGGCGGGCAGCCGTCAATCACACAGCCAATGGCCGGACCGTGGGATTCACCAAAGTTGGTGACTGCGAATAGATTTCCAAAAGTATTACCGCTCATAGAGGATGATTATCCCAGACGCTCGAAACCGGTGGCTCAGGTCAGATAAACCACGTTGAGGCGGTCGCCAAAAACGGCCTGTGCTACTGGTACGAGATGGGCGTGGTGGCTTAGAAACAGCACCTGCGTCAGTTCGGACAACTGGCCCAGTGCGGCCAGTCCGGCGCGGGCCCGGTCATCGTCGTAATTGATGAATAAATCGTCTGCAATGAAGGGCAAGGCCGGCGTCTGTGCCAGATGCAGTTCCAGCGCCGCCAGCCGCAGCGCCAAGTAGAGCTGGTCACGCGTGCCTTCACTCATGCCGTCGATAGCCACCAGTTCGTTGCTGGCGCGCTGCCCGGACAGCTTCAAGGGCTGGCTGTCATAATCCACTACCAGTCGGACAAAAGCGCCCCCGGTCAGCCCGGCAAAGACCTCGCTGGCGCGGGCCAGCATCGGGCCCTGCTTGCTTTCGCGAAAACGCTCAATCGACCAGCGCAGCAATTTGGCCGCAGTGTGGACCTTGAGGTAGCGTGCGACCGCATTGGTCATGCGGGCCAGGGCCTCCTGACGTTGCGCCTCAGCGCGGGCCGCAGCCCCCTGGCCTGCAATCTTGCCGAGTTCGGTTTCAGCTGCATTGAGCTCCGCAGAAAACCGGTTTTGCTGCGCCACCACCGCGTCAATTTGAAGTTTCAGGTCAGACAGTCGCCCGGCAATCAGGGGACTGTCGATGGCCGCCAGCTCTGCCTGAAGCTCCGTTCGTGACAAACCATCCCCCCCGGTCAGCAACTGCTGCAGCACATGCGTTATTTGTCCATTCAACTGGCGCTGCTGGTCCGAGCGGTCAATCGCCGAACGTAAACACGGGTTATGCGTGGTGCCCGACAGTTGCATTAAAGGCGTCAGACTGGCGCTGGCGGCGCCTAGGCGTTGCCGGGCCGCGTCAGCTTGTGCGCTGGCTTGCGCCAGTTCAGGCTGCAGGCGCGCCAACGTCTGGGCAACCGCTGTGTCCCGCTTCAGATCGGCCTCCAGCTGCAGCGCAACCTGCTCTGCCGGGACCTGTGCCAGGGCCGGCGCAAACTCGGCGGCCAGCGACCGGGCCATTCGCTCAAAGTCCTGCAGGTCACGCCGCATCAAATCAATGCGATTGACCTGGATATCCCTGATTTTTTGTAATTGTTGGTGCATGTACTCGAACAGGGCCAGTGCGCTCTCGACGGCAGCCAACGCAGTGTCCGGGGCCAGGTGGGCGCGGGCCAGATGGCTCTGCCACTCGGCCTGCCAGGTTGCCAACGCAGCTTGGGCCTGGCTCAGCCGCTGGTGCAAATCCGGCAGGGATGCCTCAGCCAGAATGATCTGGGTGGCGAGCGCCTCGCGGCGCTCTCGGGCGCGGGTGGCCGCTGTCACCTGCGCGTCGGCCAGCAATACCCAGACCGACAGCGGGTGGGCGGGTACTTGGGGCGCAAGAGCTGGCAGAGCCTGTGCCAGAGTCTGGCTGGCCAGCGTCACACGCTGCTTCAAACCATCCTGCACAGCCTGTGCTTCCACCAGAGCCGCTGCCGCCGCCAGCACGCGTTCGCGCGCAGCCCGCCAGTCATTCATTTTCAGCAACGGCATGTCGACCAGACCCAAGACATCCATGTATGTTTGCCAGTCGTAGTCCAGTTGCGCCAGCGCCTGCGCATGCTCTTGGGCCTGCAAGGTGTAGCGCGTCACTTGCTGCTGCAGGCCTTGCAGGCGGTCAAGCTTGGCCTGCAACTCGGTTTCGGCCTGGGCCCGGTCATGGCGCTGGTCCGACAAGCGGTCGGCCTCAGCTACCGCCTGCTCATAGCCAGGCGCCGCCAGGGTTAAGGGTGAGGCCCTGGACTTGATGGCCTGCCAACTGGCATCGCGGGCGGCGCGCTGATGCCGAACCTCGGCCAGCGTCACCGGGTGGTGGGCCGCCTGGTAATGCGTAATCTCCAGCGCCAAGGCCAGCACCTCCGACTCCGCCTGCACCAGGCGCTCGCGGGTGGCCGCGGCCAGCCCCTGTAAATCGCTTCGGCGCGCCATCAGACTATAGGTTTCATCAACGGTCGGGGGCCACAGCAAAAGCAACTTCTGCGGCGAATGGCACCATGCACCCAAGCCCAGTGTCGCCGACGCCACATCCCGTGTGAGCCGCGCTATTTGTGTCGCCATCTGTTTCTCTTGCGCCGCGACATCGCCCAGCGCACGCGCCGTGGCCAGGCCATCGAGCAGTTCTACAGACAAATAGGAAACGGACAAGTCCTTCATTTGCGTATGAATGGTTTTGACCTCGGTCTGGCGTTGGTCCCGCGCCTCTTGCGCCGTGGCAAGGGCTTGGGCCAGCACATCATGACGTCGCAACAAGCTGCCCAAAGTGGTGCGCAGCAGGTTGCCCGGCAGGCGCTGTGTGACGGCGACTTCGGCTTCATCGGGCCAGCCCAACTGGCGCACCGCTTCCTGCACGTTCTGCCACAGCCACTGGACTTCGCCTTCGCGCTTGGCGATATCACCCGCCACCGTACGCAATTGTTGGCGCAGAGCAGACAAGGCCTCGATATCCGGACCCCGGGCCAGCAAGGCGGCGTCCGGCTGCAGCATCGCGATCTTTTCACTCAAGCCCAGTCGTTGCTGTTCAAAAAGCAGCAACGACTGGGTCGCCATGGCCGCGTCCTGCTCGGCTTTCGCTAACTGCACACCGGCATTTTCTGGTAGGACGACCACCGTCCCCAGCGCAAGGTGCTGCTGCTCCAGCGCCGCCAGCGTGGTCAGCAGCGTCGCCACGCGGCGCACCCGCTCCAGCTGGATGCGGGTCTGTTCCAACGCCTGGTAGCGGTCACGCGACTGGCCCAGCGCGTCGCCAAGTTGCACCACCTGGGTCTGTGCTGCCTGCCAGTCCTTGGTACGCACCGTCAATTGTTTGAGCGCGGTCTCGGCCTGCTCCAACTCAGTGCTTGCGGCATAATATTCTCGGTCACTGGATTTACGTTTGGCCCATAACTGGTTGGCTTCCGCCTCCAATCGGTCACGGATGTCACCCAGACTGCCGATGCCAGCGGCGGCTTGAAAAAGAAGCTGACCCATGTCGCTGGAGGCGCTCAGTATCTCTTGCCCCCCGCTGAGCAGACGCGCATGATTCAAGCCAAACATCTGGTCAAAAAAGACCCGGTCCACCGGCCCTGTAAAGGGCAGCAACGCGTTGTCGACGAGCGCCGTTCCAGCCGCGTTTTGCAGCGTCTTACTGCGCCCCTTGCTGCGGATGAAATCGAGCGAGCTCTCCCCCTGTTCAATCAGGGCACCCAGGCGCATCTCGCTGTGCGCGTATAAAAAGTTGTAGCGCGAACGGGTTTCGATACCAAAAAACAGGTCTTGCAAGGCGTTACGCAGCGTCGATTTACCGGCCTCGTTGGGCCCGATGATCAGGTGAAAATCTTGCACCGCTGGTGGCAGGACAATGGATTTATCGGTAAATTTTCCATAACGCAGCAGGTCAAAACGGCTAATACGCATGGCGGCCTTAATGCGCAGTGGCCAGGTAGGCCAGCAAGCCTGGCGTCACGGTTCTGACGAGGTCGCCAACATCGCCGCTGCGAATCATGTCGAGTTCGGGCAACGCCTGCATCACCTCCAGCGGCAGTCGATCGACCAGCGGACGCAAGTCATCGAGCAAAGAGGCCAGTAAGACGGCATCCTGCGGAGCTTGCGCCAGAAACTTCTGCAAATCAGCCATCGCGTCGGAGCGGGCCACCAGGTCGGCGGCAGCAGCCAGAGGCTCGGTCTCGATGCGCACCTTTTCAAGCCACAAGCGATCGGTACCCTGCCCGGCCGCCTGCCCTAAAATCTCTTCGCGCAGTTGATGCTCCAGCCCAAACAACTCACCATGCGCCGCGGTGCGGCCAGTCAAACAGACGCGCACCGACAGGTAAATGGCATCAGGCGTTTGCGCCAGCAGTTGCTCAAACTCCCGCCCGACCAGACGTACCACCTCTGACAACGTGGTCGCTGCACGGGTGTCCACAGTGACCACATGCCAGCGCAAGACATCCACCAACAAACGCTCGACCGACTGGATGCCCGACCCATCTGCGCTCACCAGCATGGCGCCACGCGCACCAGTCTCGCGAATGTGCCGCCCCTGCAGGTTGCCCGGAAACACCACCCACGGATCTTTCAGCAAAATCGCGTGCTCATGCACATGGCCTAGTGCCCAGTAGTCGTAACCCTTGGCGGCCAGTTCCGCCAGAGAACAGGGGGCGTAGTTGGGATGCGCGGCATACCCTTCCAGCGCGGTGTGCAGCACACCAATATTGAGCCAGCCGGCAACCGGCACGGGGTAACTGGTGGCCAGGTTGTCCAACGTGGCGGCCTCCTTGTAGCTGCGGCCATGCAGGGCGACTTGGAGTGTGTCAATGCGAAAGGTCGTGGCCTTGCGACTTTCAAAGGTGTAAACATTGGGCGGCAACATCAGTTTTCGGGTCATCTCGCTCTCGGCGTCGTGGTTGCCAAACAGCAGGTAGACCGGAATGCTGGGTGTGGCTTGATTCAACCGCCCCATTTCCCGGCAAAAGAAATGGCCGGTGTTGTAGTCTTTCCAGCTGCCGTCGTACAAGTCGCCGGCGATCACCATGAAGTCCACCGCCTCCTCAATTGCCACATCCACCAGCCGCGTAAACGCGTCACGTGTGACGTTGCGCAGCAACTCGACCGGCGCGTCCTTATAAGCAGCTAGACCAGACAGGGGACTGTCAAGGTGAATGTCGGCGGTATGGATAAATTTCATTTTATGGGTCCTGCACTTTGGCCGACAACCAGCTTTTCGTCGAACAACACCAATTGCCCGGTGTTCAACAAGCCCTCAATGCGCAGGCCCACAGTGTGGGCAATATTGGCAGTGGCTCGGCCAAAGCCCAGGCTGTCCAGGGCGGCCGACACGGCGGCGTCGGGGCTTAGGGAGAAGCCCATGCGCACAACCGCCAGCAACGCCACCTCAATTTCTTCCGGGGCCACCCACTCAATGCGGCGTTCCGAGGACGCCAGCGCACTGCGGTTTCTGACCGTGGCGCTACGCTCCTTGTCAGCATAAATAAAGCCGTCTGCCTGTTGAAACAACTCGGCACGGTGCCCATGGCTGAGCGCCAGCGCCACGCGCTCGACGATGCGCACACCAGCCCGTGACACCCCGAAAGAGGCCATCAACCGCCGTGTGACCTCGGCTTCATGCAGCGGGGCTTCAATTTCCACCACCGACTTCACCAGCAGGGCCAAATGTTCGAGCGGTGTTTCATGCAGCGGGTAGCCCGAGGATAGCGAACTCGGCAGTATAAATTTTCGATAGGTCATGGTGGTCGCGGCAAAGCCGCCCGCCTCCAGCGCATCGCGGTGAATCAGCGGCGCACGCACCGGCCTGATGGTCAACTCGGCCGGTTGGTCCTGTTGCAACGCCAGTCGGGCCGACTCAATGGCGGCAGTGGTTCGCGCCAGTTCCTTTTGCGGGTCGCGAAACCAGTCGGTACTCCAGATGCGATGAAAGCGCCAACCCAAACTCTCCAACAC